>CAYSVX010000010.1:0-39522 GCA_964434665.1 uncultured Anaerolineaceae bacterium | reverse complement strand
TGATCGATGCTAATCAATTATCATGCCTTTCTGAGTCTTAATATACAAGGGCGAGATTGAGGGCACCGTGAACTTAGTGGTAGGTAAACCTTTAGTGCCCTCAATCCGCCGCTGATGGTTCCCGATCGTGCCGGACTCCGACCGAGCATGGCATTTGACCGCCAGGTCTCCAGAATAAGTAATGCATAAGCGGATTGCGAGACCCTGCTTATCTTCAGAGCGAAAAGTTGCAAAAACAATAGATTGACGCCCCGAATTATGCATGATATTATTGCTTCCTTGACGCCCCCATCGTCTAGTGGCCCAGGACGCGGCCCTCTCAAGGCCAAAACCAGGATTCGAATTCCTGTGGGGGCACTCCTTATTTAAACGGAGTTTCCTTGACCCAAAGCATGCCCCAATACAGCATTGCCTACCCGCGCCTCACGGTCAGACGCACACTCATGCGTTTGCTGTCACGAGGACTGCTGCGGTTATTGACCCGCACCAAGATCGAAGGGCTCAAGAACATTCCCGGTGAAGGTCCGGTCATCCTGGCTGGCAATCATGTTGCTGTGCTTGAGTCAGTCCTGATGACGGTTATGCCCAAGCGGCTGGTGGAGCCAATCGGTGCGGGTGACATGCCTTTTGATGCGGGTATTGACAGCCTTGTTTCTTTTTACGGCTATATTCCGATAAATCGAGGCAATTTGGATCGGAAGGGCATGAATCAGGCGTTGGATGTGCTTAAGCAGGGCGGTGTGATCGGTATTTTTCCGGAAGGCGGCACCTGGGCACCCGGGAAAATGGCTCCCCAAATAGGTGTGGCATTGCTCAGTCAGCGAACCGGGGCGCCAGTAGTGCCGATCGGGTTCAGTGGCATGCAGGGAGCACTGAAGAACGCGCTGCACTTGAAACGCCCAAAACTCCTGATGAAAGTTGGCGAAGCAATCCCAGCTATGAAGACTTCAGATGATGGCGTTGACAAGGAGCATCTGCTTGCGTATTCACGACAGGTGCTGGACGCAATCTACGCTTTGATTTCGCAAGAAGAAAAAGACCTCATGCCTCTCAAGGAGCTTTATCAGCTTTCAATCGAGACCGCAGATGAGGTCATCCCTAATCCCGATTGGGGGCCGGCGTTCGCGCACTTTTTACATGCGCCTGTGCTATTAGACAGCCTCAAAGGCAATCTAAAACTGCCAATAGGGGTTCTCTATGGTGAGGATGAACATCTGGATACAAGCGCCTTGCAAGCTGCTTTAATTTCAGTGCAGGACTACCTGAAGATTAACCCAGCATTTTTTACCTACCGTTTTGGGATGGAAGAGGGAAACCAGGTGGCAGATGGAATCCAGGGGCTGAAATCTTTATTGGAAAACGCGGAAGTTGCGGGGAAGTTGGTCCGCCTTAACACCAGGGGAGAGATTTCCTACATAGACGGGCGAGTCGAAACCACCAAAAAACGTTTCGTAATCGAACCCGGTAGATAGTTAGTCTAACCAACTGCGGGTTGAATATCGCGCACGTTCAGCTGCATCGTGCTGCGACCATTGAACTCATTGATCTCAAAGGTGTAAGCAATATCCACGTAATCAGGCAGGCTTTCAAGCAAAGCGCCTTGCCGGAAAGCAATGGCATCCAATTGAGTGCTGCCCGATCCAAGCATTAGCTTGAGGTGTTCACCCTTGCCGACCGTGTTTGCACGCAATACGCGAACATTTCTACTGCAAAACAACGCGCTGGGGTTCGAAGCTCCTGTAGGTTCCAGTTGGTCAACCGCATCCAGGATGCCCGGGAAGTGCTCACCCTGCAATTTTTCAAGCGCAACTTCATAATCGATATGGAGCACGGGACCCAGCTCAAGCCCGGTGAAACTCTCGCGGGCGATATCGTTGAGTCGGGCGTGCAGGGCAGCAGCATTCTCCGTGCGCACAGTAAAACCCGCTGCCATCGGGTGACCGCCATGTTTCACCAGCAGGTCATCGCATCGGTCCAGTGCGTGGTTGATGTCGAATTCAGGGATGGAGCGGCAGGAAGCTTTGATGAACTCTTCCTCGATGGAACCGATAATTGTGGGTTTATAGTATGCCTCTGCCACTCTTCCTGCAGCCAGCCCTACCACACCAGAGTTGTAATCCGCGGAGGCGGAGAAAAGCACCAGTAGGTCAGGGTCTTGCGCCGCGATGTTGAGCATGGTGGATTCGATGATCTGGTTGGTGATCTCTTTTCGGCTGGAATTGAGCGAGTCGAGCTGTTGAGCCAGCCAGCCAGCCTCAAAAACATCCTGGCTGGTGAGCAGACGGAAAGCATCCAAAGCACTCTCCATACGCCCGGCAGCGTTCAAACGGGGACCGATGGCGAAGCCCAGGTGACCCGAATTGATTTTTGAGGGGTTGATGGACGCAACCTGGGCCAATGAGAACAAACCTTGCCGCTGCGGCTGACGCATGCGCGCAAGCCCGCGTTTGACCAGGGAACGATTCTCTCCGGTCAGCGGCGCCACATCCACCACCGTTCCAATAGCCACGAGGTCAAGCCACTGGTTGAGGTCAATGTTGGGGTTTGGGTGCTTCTGGAGCCACGCTTCAGCCAGCTTAAACGCCAGACCCACTCCCGCGAGGTCCTTGTAGGGGTAGGGGTCAGCCGGTTGGTGGGGATTAATAACCGCATCTGCCGGTGGCAGTTGGTCGCCAGGTTGGTGGTGGTCCGTGATGATCACGCGCATGCCGAGGTCTTTGGCCAGCCGCACTTCATCCACTGAGCGAATGCCGCAGTCTACAGTGATGAGCAGCTGCGTTCCTTCGGCAGCCAGTAGTTCGACGGCATCCAGGTTGAGCCCGTAACCCTCATCAAAGCGATTGGGTATGTAGACGCGCGGTTCATGACCGACCTGCGTGAATAGTTCGAAAAGCACTGAAGACGCGGTTACACCGTCGGTATCATAATCCCCATAGATGATGATGTTTTCATTTGCCTCCAGGGCTTGTTCAAGGATTGCTATTGCTTCGCGCATGCCGAGCATCAGAAATGGATCGGTTGATGTGGGGGACTCGGCTCCCAGGTAAGCCCGGGCGATTTCAGAGGTTGTGATGCCGCGGTTAAATAGCAGTTGGCGCAAAAAGGGTGGATAATCTCTAAGGGTTTGTTTAACATCGTTTGGGATGAGAGGCGCGATGACCCAGCGTTTTTTTGGAGTAGTGCGTTTGGTTTCAGTCATTTGCTAATTGTACCTTGTGTTTTATGGCCATCTTCATAGAATCACTGCTCTCAAGAATTCAAACACGGCAACCTTAACGGTTTATTTTATCAAAAAAGCAGGCTACGCGATTTGTGCAGGAGGCCTGAGCAATATTTTAGGGGGTAGTACTGGGTCGAGGTGTAGCTGTTAGTGAGGGAGTCACCGTCGGTGGGGGTGTCCTGGTTGGAGTCGGTGTGGCAGTCGGGCTGGGTGTGAAGGTTGGCGTGCGCGATGGGGTAGGGGTGAGGGTGGGGGTACTTGTGGGGGGATTGCCCAGAACGCGGAAATATCCGCTCATGAGCCAATTTTCTCCAATGAAAAATTGAAGCTGGTAACTGCCCGGCAGCCATTCGTCTGAGGGAAGCTCGAGCAGGGCAGTGCCATAACCACCGCTGCCCCCTTGCCAGGTTCCACTGCTGTAGTGCACAATTTCCCCATCCCGTACCCAGATTTCGGTCCATTGAACGCCAGGAT
This sequence comes from uncultured Anaerolineaceae bacterium, assembly GCA_964434665.1. Classification (GTDB taxonomy): domain Bacteria; phylum Chloroflexota; class Anaerolineae; order Anaerolineales; family Anaerolineaceae; genus Mesolinea. The sequence goes on along the minus strand of CAYSVX010000010.1, from coordinate 35,828 downwards.
CCATCATGTTGTAACTGTAAGTGCCATAAATTGTTTCAAGCGGGTTTTCGAATTCGATCGCAGGATTGACGGGCTGCAGGTCATCATTGACTTCGGTTGAAAATTGGATAAGGCTGAAGGCAAAGTCGGATTTTGGGGAGACGATCGACTCAAACGCGGTAGCGATCTGTTCGGGAACGAAGGGCGTGCCGGTAACAGACGGCGTGCTGGTGAGCGTGGGGGTGAGCGTAAGCGTAGGTGTCAACGTGATGGTGGGAGTGAGCGTGATGGTGGGGGTCAGCGAGGGGGTGAGAGTGGGCGGAAAGTAGCGGTAGGCGAAACCTTCACCCCAACGCAAGTTGGCATAAGCGAAGGTGAGCAGAAGCAAGACTCCCAACAAAAGGCGGGCACCGAGCTCATACTGCTCTCGTTTCTTGAAGAAGAACGGCAGTTTTTTGCCGGCACGGAAGGCATTCCGCGCGCTGAAAGCCAGCCAGACGGCCGCGATGGCTGCCATGATGCTGATTACAATTATCGTGGAACGGATATCTACGTTCATTTTTTGGATTATAGCAGGGATTAATACCATGAAGAATTTTGATTGTTGCCCAAATCCCACCTTCCCCTTGCATGCACTTTCTCCGCAGCGCAAAGCTGGTACGTCGCGCTTCAATTGGAGTGGTATCTGAGGTAATATCGTGTCAACAAGGATTGCGATTCTTATATAAGAGAAGGCACTAAGGAGCTGAGATGGAAGACGTAATTGAAACTTATATCAACAAAGCACCACTCGAAGTCCAGGGCATCCTTCGCCGCGTGAGACAGCTTGTGCTTGAGATTGATCCGGAGCTGACTCAAACCATCAGTTACATGATGCCAACTTTCAAGAAGCACGGCAAGCCTGTTTTGCATTTTGCGGCTCAAAAGAATCACCTGGGCATCTACCCGACCCCGTCAGCCATTGAGCATTTCGCGGCAAGACTTGAGGGTTATCAGACTAGCAAAGGCGCCATTCAGATCCCCTACTCCATGCCACTGGACGAAGAGCTTATTCAGGACCTGGTACGATTCAATCTAGAGCAGTTGGAAAATCAATAATCCTTGAAAATACAGGATACAAACCTTGTAAATACAGGATACAATCCTGTATAATACAGGAAAGAGCCTGAAAAGCAGAGGAAGTTATGTATATTCAACGTCATCTCGAACATGAAGTTATTAAAGCCAGCCAGGGATATCCTGTAGTCATGGTCACAGGACCCAGGCAGGTTGGTAAAACGACCATGCTCGGAAAGTTGGCAGGAGAAGACCGGCAGACCGTTTCTTTGGATAACCCCACGATTCGATTAATGGCTCAAAATCAACCGTCTTTATTTCTTGAACAATATAAGCCACCGATTTTGATTGACGAGATTCAATATGTACCTGAATTGTTAACATACATTAAAATTGCTGTAGATAACGATGATTTAAACGGTCAATTTTGGCTCACAGGTTCCCAGATCTTTCCTTTAATGAGAGGAATTCAAGAATCTCTTGCTGGACGGGTGCGTTTATTAAACCTAAATGGATTTTCTCAGAGTGAATTGGAAGGTAGAGAGAACGAGGCGTTTCCTCCCCCGATTGATTCTCTACTGCAAAGAAAAGGTATATTAGAGGAATCAAGGTCCCCATTTAATGCCATGCTAATGGGAGGATTTCCCAGGCTCCTAACCCAGGAGATGGTGACCAAGGATGGATTCTATAGTTCGTACCTTCAAACTTATTTAGCCCGGGATGTTAAAGAAATAACGAATGTGTTGGATACAGGCAAATTCCTGCAGTTTGTGAGCCTGGTTGCGGCAAGAACTGCACAGGAACTAAACCTCGCCAGCTTCTCTCGAGATCTGGGAATTGACGGTACAACGGTTCGACGCTGGCTCAATGTGCTCGAAACTTCTGGCATCATCGTTAATCTGCCCGCCTTTTCCAGTAATCTGGCTAAAAGAATCGTCAGACGACCGAAACTGCACTTTCTTGATATTGGGCTTGCTTGTTTCTTGTGCGGCATCGAGAATGAGGATGCCCTGGGTAAATCACCGATAAGAGGGGCGCTGTTTGAAAGCTGGGTGATCTCGGAAGTTTACAAGAGTTGGTGGAACCAGGGGAAACAGCCGCGCCTATTTTACTATCGTGATGCAGCCCAAAAAGAAATAGACTTGCTGATCGATCGGAATTCAAAGCTGTATCCTTTTGAGATAAAACTCAATGTCAATTCTTCACATGTCTTTAAAAATTTCGAGGTTCTGGAAAAAATGTCCACTCCTGTGGATTTTGGTGGGGCTATCTACTCAGGCACTGAGTTGGTTGCGCTTAAGGACAACCGCTGGATCGTTCCAGTTAGCCTGATCTAACCAGGAAGCAATTCCACTCTGTACTGCTCGGCGAAGAGGGCGGGTGTACCGCCAGTATGCCAGAACAGGACTTTCTCGTCGGGCTTGAAGAATCCTCTCCGAATGAGGTCAATCAACCCCGCGGCGGCACGACCTGTGTAGACCGGGTCGAGCAGGATGGCTTCCTGCCGGGCAAAAAGCAGGATGGCTTCTTTTTCCGCAGGAGTCATCACGCCGTAACCAGCCGGGCAGTATTCATCATTGACAAGGATTTCCTCGGGAGTGAAGGTAGTCTCAAGCTGCAGTAACGCTGCACCGGCATTGGCAATTTCGGCGATAATTCCACTAAATTCCTTGGAGGATTTATCAATGCTAATTCCCAGAATTTTTGCCTGGCTGCCGGTTTCGCGCGCTCCGAGGAGCATACCGGCTTGTGTGCCGCCTGAGGATGTTGCAAAAACGATCCAATCGGGGTCGAAGCCCTGCTCGTGTAATTCGTGCATTGCCTGGCGGTAGCCCATGGCGCCGATCGCATTGGAGCCGCCGTAAGGGATGAGGTAGGGCTTGCGGTTTTCTGCTTCAGCCCGCGCGGTAAACTCAGCCAAAGCCTGATCGCGCACGTCTTTACGCACAAAATTCACTTCCGCGCCGCTCAGTAGATCCAGTAAAAGGTTGCCCCCTGGCTGTTCGGGCTTTTCTCCTGCCAGCACCAAAATACAGCCCATACCAAGCTTGGCAGCTGCCGCAGCCACCTGGCGGCAGTGGTTGGATTGCACCGCGCCGGTGCTGATGAGAGTTTGACATCCTTTTGCCAGGGCATCGCCTGCAAGGTACTCAAGCTTACGGGTCTTGTTGCCGCCAAAACCGAGGCCGGTCAGGTCATCACGTTTGATAAAGAGTTGCGGACCACCCAACAGTCGGGAGAGACGCGGCAGAGCTTCAATCGGGGTGGGTAGTTGGGCAAGATGAACACGCTCAGTCATTCAAGCTCCTTTTGTTGGCTTTCAAACCGCGCCGGCGCAGCAAGTTGAGGAGCTTGGGCAGGGTCTCGGTGTAGCGGCGGTAGAGCCAGGGTCGCGCGGTGTAATCCCATGCACCCAGGGTGCGGATTGTGGTGCCATTGAAGCCTTCCTTGAAACGGAAGACTCCCCACATGGAATCACTCTCGTCAAAGACCTCCGGCGCGCCCCACATATCGTAGGTGTGGCAGCCGATTTGCTTAGCCAGCCGCATCGCTTCCCACTGCAGCAGGTGATTGGGCATCAGATCACGGGAATTCTCCGTGGACATGCCGAACATATAGCGCCCCGTACCATTGAAGTGGAAGAGGATCACTGCGGCAACGGGCTGATTTTGGGCCTCGGCAATCAGGATCTTTGCCATATCTGCTTCAATAAACAAACGCCAGGTGCTCAGGTAGTAATCCAGGTGCCGGATTACAAAACCGTCCCGCACAGCTGTTTCAGCGTACATTTTGTAGAGCATCGGCAGTTCGGAGATCTCTCCCCGCCTCACCCGCACGCCCTTGCGGGCTGCCAGGCGAATGTTATAGCGCGTTTTTTGCTTCATTACAGCCAGGAGATCGTCTTCGCTTTTTCTTAAATCAAGCATGACAGAATTGCGGAACTGGATCTGATCCTGGGAATATATCCAACCCCGCTGCTTTAGCTCCGCTTGCAGAGCGAGACCCTGCGGAGCGGGAACTGCTTCTTCAGTGCCAGGGATACCCGTGCCAAGCAACACATCCGGATCGATCTTGATGAAAATGGCTTTTTCTTTGCGGCTCAGGTCTTGTAAAAAGTCGAGGGCTGAATTAACAATTTCGGGGCGATCCTGGTGAAAGACAGGACCTTTGGGAGCATACAACACGCTGAATTTCATCCCGCCAAATGAAACCTCCCGGCGCAAAATCAGGGCAAGCGCATCAGGTGCCTTTGGGTTACTTCCTTGCCAGAAGTACAGCGGACGCCAACCGTTTTGTCTCTTGGCTTCAGCCCACTGCGAGGTTTGCAGGATATGCGCGTCGGGAAATTGCAGCAGGAGTTGGTTCCATTCTGAGACGCGGTCTTCTTCCAGCTTGTTCATGCTCAGTCCGCCATTCTTCCAGCACGGATCTTTTGGTAAACCCGATACAAAAGCGGTTTGTAGACCCTGATGAATGCTAGCACAGAACGTACCACCTCACCGCCAAAACCACGCTTGAAGCGATAGACTCCCCAAAGACCGTCACTGCGCTGCATAAATTGTTCTTCCAGCTCTTCAATTCCCGCGTCAGGGATGCCCCAAAGATCATAGATGCTCGCGCCGTGCGCCTTGGACCAGCGCATGGCTTCCCACTGAAGCAAATAAGTGGGCATCAGGTTGCGGCTGGCATCATCGGACGCGCCGTAGAAATACCAGGAACGCTCGCCTGAAAGAAAGAGCATCAGATATGCCAGGGGTTTCTCTTCATGAAACGCGCCAAGCAATACGCAAGCTCCGGATGGCGAGAAAATGTCATATGCCTTCTGGTAATACGAAATGTCATGCACCGCGAAACCGTCGCGCGCGCCTGTGGTTTGCATCAGCTGGTAAAAGCCCTGGATGTCGTCCGTTTCCTTGATCACCACGTCTTTTTTCTCAGCCAGGCGGATGTTGTAACGTGTTTTCTGCTTCATACGCGCCAGCAGTTCGTCCTCGTTAGGCGTGAGGTCAACCAGGATCGTACTACGGGGCTGGATGGTGTGTGGTTCCATCGTGAAACCCTGCAGCTGTTCTGCAAGTTCCGCAGTAAGGTCGCCTTCTGCCAGGTCGGGTTCTACTTGCAGGAATACAGCCCGACGCCGTTGACATTCTGCGTCAATCTGGGACCACAGAGACGCCCAATCCTTGCCAACAGGACCTTTTGGGAGATAAGCAAGACTCAAGCCCAATGGCAACCGGCGGAAGAGCACCTGTGCCTGGGCGCCCGGACTGCGAAAAACTTCCGGTTCCCAGCCAAACTCAGCCTTCAACTGCCCCCAGAGGGGACTCTGAAGCAGATGAGGCGTATGAGAGGGAGGTTGGGTGGTATCGTTCATGAATTAGCGCCCTTTGAACCCCAAAACGGAGCCAACGGTGCGCAACAGGATATTGAGGTCCATCCAGATTGATGCATGCTCAATGTAATACAGATCATACTGCAATTTTGTAGCAGTTTCTTTGATGGTCTCAGCATAGGGCTGGTGAATCTGAGCCCATCCTGTGATACCTGGTTTGACCAGCATGCGCGCGCGGTAGAAGGGGACTTCCTTCTGGAAAACCTGGACCAATTCAACACGCTCGGATCGGGGTCCTACAAAACTCATCTCCCCACGCAATACATTAATAATTTGAGGAAGCTCATCCAGATGAGATTTCCGCAGGAACCTGCCGATACGGGTGATGCGAGGGTCGTTAGTCGTGGTAACCAGCGCTTCTTTTTCCATATCCGATCTGGATTTCATCGTTCGGAGTTTGTAAATTGTGTAAGGTTTTCCTCCTCTTCCCAGTCTTATTTGTGTGAATATGACCGGACTGCCAGAATCAAGAAGGATAATGGGCGCGAGCAATGGGGAAAGGAGTGCCAGGGCAACCAGACCAAGCAGACCCAGAAGCAAGTCCAGTAACCGCTTTGCGATACGGTAAAAGCCGCTGGTAGGAGCACGGTCAAGGAAGGCGCGAACAACCCAGTCTGATTCCAACAAGTCGATTGGAACCCGTCCAGAGAGGCTCTCGTAAGTCTCTGTCATGGTAGTCAGGTTGACCCCGTCTTCCTGGGCGGTTAGGATGCTTTGAAACATTCCATGATTCATTTCATTGGAAATCGCCAAAATCAGATCGGTAATACCTTGATTGGCGATCACCTCAGCCATATTTTCGTGGTTTCCAAGAATTGGGAACCCCTGGATATTTGTGCCGAGTTTGGCGGGGTCATCATCGATCATTCCAATTAATTTGAAGGGAGGTGGATCGAGCTCGGAGATTACCCCAACCAGGGCTGTGCCGGCTTTGCCCGCGCCAACGATTACTACACGTTGCTGCCTTGAAACGGAGGTAAAGGTGCGGATGTAGATAAAGCGCCAGATCAATGTTAGGACGGTAGCAGTAACAATAAAAACTGCAACACCCAGGCGGGGTAATGAAAATGGCTCGACAGCAAAGTAGATAACAAGGTAAATGATGACAGAGACCAGGAAAACCAGACCAGTACTGCGTAATGTCTGGCGTATGTTAGCCGATTTTCGATTATCGTAGGTGTCTACCAGGAGAATTAGCCAAATGAAGGGTAATAAATAGAACCAGGCTGGAGCACGATACTTCAGGAACTCAACTGAGAAACTATACCAGCTATCCCCCGATCCCCAGACATAAAGGGCGATCAGAAGTGCTGTCACAGCGATTAAAAAATCGCCCAGGATTAAAATGAAGCGCCGCTCTGAGAGCTTTAGGCGAAATTTGGTATTGTGAGTTCCAGTATTTTTATTTCTCATATCTTCTTTTGGGCACCGAACGCGCCGGCGATAAAGCCAGCGCCCCAGGAAAAATGCATGGTAATGATGGCGAGTGGTACGCCGATCACCATGAGTATATCTCTTTTCTTTCCAGCCATGTGAATGCCAACAGCGAGAAGAATTAGTAGATAGAGTCCTAACACAGCGGCAAAGAGATAGAAGGAAGGCTTCCAAAAAATCCCAACCAGCAGTGTTACCACCAACCCCAAAAGAAACGCCGGCGGCAGAGCCTGACGCCAGCGCAAAGTCTCCGGGTATCGCTTTAGCATCTGCACCTTCCAGTAGCCGTAGCCGTAGTATTGTTTTGCAAGCGCGCGCAGGTTGGAACGGGCGAAATAAGCACAACGGATGTTTGGATCGAGCCAGATCTTCCCGCCTGATTGCAGGATGCGCGTGTTGAGCTCGTAGTCTTCGTTTGCCAACAGAGTTTCGTCAAAAAGCCCTATTTGCTCAAAGAGTTCTTTTTTATAAGCGCCGTAAGGGACTGTGTCTACGTAGGCGGCTTTGTCTGTGAAGCGGTAATGCGCATCACCAACTGCCAGGGGGTTTCCTGCTGCGGCAGCAATGGACCGCGCGATCCAGGAATCGTTTCCGGGTTGTATATCCCAAACGCCGCCCACATTCTGTGCGACATTCTTTTCAAGGGCATCCACACACAGAGCCACATAATCCGGGTTGGGGATGGAATGCGCATCCATCCGTACGATCAGATCGCCCCGTGAAGCCTTTATCGCTGCATTTAATCCGGCTGGTATGACGCGCTGAGGATTATCCACCACCAGAATGTCAAGATCGGGGTGGGCGGTTTTGAACTCCGCGATTTTCTTGCGGGTTAGATCCTCCGAGAAACCATCCGCAATCACTACCTGCAGGACTTCGCGCGGGTAGGTTTGACCGTAGATGGCATCCAATACAAGGTGGATGGTTTTCTCTTCATTCCGGCAGGGAATGATCACAGAAACGCTTAGTGGCATAAATTTCCTATGAACCTGATTCTGTTCTACTGGCAGTCGCAATCGCTTGTGTGTTGATGCGGCAGGACCGCGATCGCTTCAACCTCAACGATACCGCCTTTTGGCAGGGCAGCCACCTGGATGGCTGAACGAGCTGGAAAATCGGAGGTGAAGAATTCAGCATAAACAGCATTCATTTCAGCAAATTGCGCTATATCGGTCAGGTAAACGGTAGTCTTGACCACTTGTTCGAGGCTGGAACCAGCACTTGCGAGTACAGATTTAAGATTGGTAAGAGCAGTACGCGTTTGGGCTTGGATGCCGCCATCCACGATTGCGCCGCTGGTGGGGTCAATACCGAGCTGACCGCTGACGAAAACCAGATTATCTGTAGTGATAGCGACTGAATAAGGTCCGATAGCCTTGGGGGCATCTAAGCAAGTGACGACTTCTCGTTTGCAGCAAGAACTCATTTTTACCTCTTTTCGAATGTGTTGAGGGTATTATAACATCGAGAAAATCAGCAAGCCTTTAGGTTAACTCGTTGATTTGTTACCGTGTGTTTCCAGGCAGCGCTTTATGCCTGCCAGTCACCAACGCCTTTCCAGCAATGGTCAAGATGTTCAGCCAGTACATCCTTGAGTTTGTATTTGATCGTTTGCCGCACAGCCATCATCAGTGGTGTTCCGCCGATCTGGTTTAGCCTTCGACCGATCTGCTTGGCGTCCCGGTGGTGGCACTGGATGTCAAATGGACCTCCAGGAGCAACCGATAGAAAGTCGTCCATGCGTCCAATCTTAACCAGCTCCTCGATCATCTTTTTGACCTCAGTCTTGTTTTGCGGGTCAAGGGCGCGGATCTTAGGTTCACCAAAAATGCGATTAATAAGACTCATAAGGACTCCTTCCTGCTTTTATTATAAGAGATTCTATAAAAATTGACCGGAGAGCATCTCCGGTCATTATTTTAGTAGTGAATGATTGTGTCGCGCGTTTTGCCCCACTTAAGGGCGTCTGTAATACCTTGCTCGATCGGGAGTTCTGCTTTCCAACCGAGCAGCCTGGCAGCCTTATCAGCGTTGGCATAAGAGCCTGCCACATCGCCAGGGCGGGGAGGTTCCAGAGAGACCGGGAGTTTTTGCCCGTAGACGTCTTCGAAAGAAACCACAAACTCCTTAACCGTCACGCCCTGACCAGTGCCGAGGTTAATGACGGTATAGGGAGCATCTTCTTCGCGACCTTGTTCGATGACGCTGTCGAAACGCTCCACTGCCTTGATGTGCGCCTGGGCAAGGTCCCAGACGTGGATATAATCGCGGATGCCCGAACCATCGCGGGTAGGCCAGTCGATACCTGTCAGGTTAAAAACTGGTTCCCGCCCAAGGGCGACTTCCACCAGCTTGCCGATGAGGTGGCTGGGGTAGCGAATATGCAGACCCGTGCGCATTTTTGGGTCAGCCCCAATGGGGTTGAAGTAGCGCAGAGCAATGGCGTTCAGCCCGTAAGCACTGCAAAAATCCTTGAGTACCATTTCCATCATGTACTTGGTGCGGGAGTAGGGGCTGAGGGGCCGAAGAGGCGATTCTTCGGTAACCATGAAACCGGGGACGACATCATAGACTGCGGCTGAGGAACTGAAAACAACCCGCTTCTGACCCAATTCAGCCAGAAGTTTGAAGAATTCCATCGACTTTACGACGTTCTCTTTGTAGTATTCGTACGGTTTCTCGACTGATTCCGGTACAACGATCAAGGCGGCGCAGTGGATGGTTGCTTCGATATCCGGGTGTTCGCTGAAAATCTTGCGTACCATAGCCCGGTCAGCGATGTCGGCTTCATAGAAGATGCGATCTTTGGTGAATTCCCGACGACCAGTCACCAGGGAGTCCAGCAGAACAGGTGTGTGCCCACCATCGATTAAAGCCGAAGCGATCGTACTACCGATATAGCCTGCTCCCCCGGAAATCAATACTTTCATGCTAACTCCTCACTTCATTTATGATCTTTATGATAAATCATCGGCTTTTCAGCAGTCACTTCTCTCACGCTCAGAAGAATTACCATGCCGATCACCAAGAATGCTATTATAGACCCAATCCCCCAATATTGACCGGCTTTTTCCGCAGCGAGCTCAGCCAGACCCTGGTTGATGTAGTAGTTGTACATGCGGAAAGAAAGGGTGCCAAAGACCAATGGACCAATGAAGGTTGATGTTCGCCCCGCCACGGATAGAAAACCGTAAAACTCGGTGGTTTTGCCCACAGGTGCCAGTTGGCTGACCATTGTGCGGCTGACTGCCTGCGCGCCGGAGAGGGAGAAACCAGCAAAGGCGCCAACGATGAAAAAGCCCAGCGTGGATTTTACGAAGAAGAGCGCGATCAGCGCGGCAATCAGGATGATCAACGAAAAGAGGATTGCCCGTTTGCTGGATTTGTCATCCGAAAGTTTTCCAAAGGTAAGGGCTCCTAACGCGCCGGTAATATGGATGATGATGACAAAGATGATTAACTGCACCTGACCAAGCCCGAAAAGCGTGGCGCCAATGATAGCTGCAAAGTCCATCAGCATCATAATGCCGTCGTTGTAGATCAGGAAGGCGACCATGTAGCGCAGGAATACTTTGTAGTGACGAATGTCCTTGAAGGTCTCGCCGAGATGCTTGAAAGAAACCGAGAGCAAGGTGTCGCCATTAGGGATAGGGATCACCGGGCTGATTTCACGGACACGGAAATACATTGGCAGTGAGGAGAGAGCGTAAATAAGGGCAGTGATCAGAAAAGTGTACGGTATAAATTCGTTTCCGATAAGCTGCATTGGGACCACTGCGATCAAAAGGGTGGCTACGCCCCCAAGCATGCCGATTGCCCAACCTTTACCGCTGATGTACCCAATGGTCTCGGGGGTGGAAACGTCCACCAGCAGGGCGTCATAGAAAACCTGGGCTCCGCGGTAGCCGATTTCCGCCATAACGAAAAACACCATCGCCATGACCACGTCCCCTTTTCCGACAAAGAAAAGCAGAGCGGTGAAAATAACTGATATCCCGGTAAAAATGAACAGGAAGAGTTTCTTGGAACGGGAGGAGTCAGCAATTGCACCGAGGATGGGTGAGATCACCGCGACCAGGATGGCGGCGATACCGACGGAAATGCCCCACAAACGTGTTCCTTCAGCCCCTCCTACCACCACGTTCTTAAAGTAAGCCGAGAAAACGGCAAGCAGTATGACGGCAGCGTAGGCTGAGTTGCCGAAATCATAAAAATACCAGGCGTGGCGCGCGTTGCGAGCGGCTTTGGTTTGATCCAGAAGGTTTTTGGGTGAATTTTGCATTGAAGGCACCTTTTTTTGTTATTTGGTTGTAAAACGATTTATTGTATCAAACCTGATGGAAATGGGGAAAAATGCCTGTCTCAAAAAAACAGCTCCCTCGATCGAGGGAGCTGTTACTGAAACAAATATTACTTAGTCTTCCAAACTTGCCAGGCGTGCCTGGTTCTTCTTGTAAGTGAGCGACTTCATCACCTCAGCGGCAATGGACGGGATGAGCACCAGCGGCAAAATCTCCGCCCAATCAATCCAGCGCAAAGAGGTGGTGTCAAACACTTTTTGCAGGAATGGCACATAGATGACCAACAATACCAGCACAACTGAAACCAGTACGGCGATATTCATGTTTTTGTTGGTGAAGATTCCGATCTTGGTCAGCGGGAAATATTCTGAGCGGGCGGTGAAAGCGCGGAAAAGCTCAGAAAGCGAAAGGGTTACAAACGCAAAAGTCTCTGAGAGTATGCGCGCTTCTGCAGGAGCGCCCTTCATGGCGCCGCCGCCAAGTAGGAAAGCACCAAGGGTCGCGGCTGTAATGGCGATGGTCTGGACAATGATGCCCTTGAGCATAAACTTGTTAATGATCGGCTCATCAGAAGGTCGGGGCGGATGCTGCATGATGTCAGGGTCGCCCTTTTCAGTACCGAGTGCCAGCGCTGGAGCGCCATCAGTAACCAGGTTGAGCCACAAGAGTTGAATCGGAGCCAACGGGGTGTTCCAGCCGAGTACCGTCGCGAGGAAAATGATCATGATCTCAGCAATGTTGCAGGAGACCAGGTAGTAGACGAATTTGCGAATGTTGCTGTAGATGATGCGTCCCTGCTCCACAGCCGAGACGATCGAGGCGTAGTTGTCATCCGTGAGTACCATATCGGCGGTTTCTTTGGCAACGTCGGTACCGGTGATGCCCATGGCAACGCCGATATCAGCGCGCTTGATGGCGGGAGCATCGTTGACGCCATCACCGGTCATCGCGACTACTTCGCCGTTATCCCGCAGCGCATCCACGATCTTCATCTTGTGTTCAGGGCTGACGCGCGCGTAGACATCGGTGATCTTGACGATCTCACGCATCTCTTCTTCGCTGGCGTGTTCGACGTCCGCGCCTGTAAGCACCTGGTGCCCCTTGCGCAGCAAGCCAATGTCTTCGGCGATGGCTCTGGCTGTGTTGGGGTAATCACCAGTGATCATCACAGAGCGAATGCCGGCAGTTAGAGCTTCCTTGAGAGCGGGCTTAACTTCGGGGCGTGAGGGGTCGATCATACCGATCAGACCGACGAAGATCAAATCTTTTTCGAGCGATTCAGCAGTTAAATCATTCGGCATTTCGGGTACCGGGCGATAAGCCACACCCAGCACGCGCAGCGCTTTGCCAGTCATCTGGTCGTTGGCGTCCAGAATTTCCTGGCGCAGTTCCGGGGTTAGGGGAACCGGTGTGTTATCCATTCCGGATCGATAGCTGCAGAGATTGAGCACTACATCTGGCGCGCCTTTGACGGCAATTGTGTACCAATTGGTTTTTTCATTGGTCACATAAGGCGAAATGTCGCCATTACCAGGATTGACGATATTATGAATGGTGACCATGCGCTTGCGGGCTGAGTCGAAGGGAATTTCCTGCTTGCGAGGATAATTCTGGTTAACTACGTTCGCGGCAGCGCCAGCTTTGAGGGCAGCCACGAGGATGGAGCCTTCGGTGGGGTCTCCAACCATGCGGTAGGTGGTCTTACCTTCGCTCTCGCCAACAGGTTCAAGCTGGGCATCGTTGTTGATGGTGCCAACCCACAGGGCGGTTCGGGCTGCGGGAAGCTGCTTGAGGTCAGAGATGATTTCCCCATTAACAGAGAATTCGCCAACCGGTTCATAACCGGTGCCGCTGATGTCCACAAACTGACCATCCACCCAAAGTTTGGTGACAGTCATCTGGTTTTGGGTGAGGGTGCCAGTCTTATCGGTGCAGATGGTGGTGACAGAGCCAAGGGTTTCAACGGATGCCAGCCTGCGGATCAGCGCGTGGCGGTTGACCATTTCGCGCATACCACCAGCCAGGCTGATGGTGACTACCGCGGGCAAGCCTTCGGGCACGGCAGCGATTGCCAGGGAGACAGCCACCATGAACAGGGCGACGATCTCATCCCAGAAGGCTTTCGAGCTCAGGTCGAATTGCCCCGCCATTGCGAGACGTATAACACCGATCACAAAGACCAAAACACAAACGACCATGGCTGCGATGCCAAGGGTTTTGCCGAGCTGCTCAAGGCGTTTTTGCAGGGGGGTCTGCTCTTCTTCCACCGATTGGAGCATGGTGGCAATCAAGCCGAGTTGGGTATGCATGCCGGTGGCAATGACCACACCCTTGCCGCGTCCGTAAGTGACGGTGGTGCCGAGGAAGGCGGTGTTTTCACGGTCTCCCAGGGGGATGTCCGCCTGCAGGTTGGATTCAGCATCTTTCTTGGCTGGCACGGACTCTCCAGTGAGGGAGGCTTCGTCTATGCTGAGATTGATTGCTTCCATCAGGCGCACATCGGCGGGGATAAAATTGCCCGCTTCAATAAAGACGATATCACCTGGCACGAGGTCGCGCGCCGGTACCAATTGGCGATGACCATCGCGCAGCACCTGGGCTTCAGGAGCAGCCATCTTCTTGAGGGCGGCGAGTGAAGCTTCAGCGCGTGATTCCTGCACAACGCCCATGATCGCGTTTAGGACTACGATCAGCATGATAGCTCCGGCTTCCACCCAGTCTCCCAGGATTGCAGAAATAACTGCAGCGCCGATCAGGAGCCAGATCACAAAACTGTTGATCTGTTCCCATAACTTCTGCCAGATGGTACGTCCGGCTTTCTCGATGAGTTCGTTGTGACCGTACTCTTCAAGGCGTTCGGCAGCTTCCGCAGAACTGAGACCTGTCTCCAGAGGAACATTGAGATTCTCTAATACCTCTTCAGGCTCCAGTGCGTGCCAGGATAATTTTAAAATGTCTTTGGTCATACCCACTCCATAATATATTTTTTATACTCAAAAATTGCGTCAGCCTTATATTATATTCTAAAAGCCCGTAGAGAACCGGGTTGGGAGGAAGATATCCGGGGAATCACGTGGCGCCGGTCATAACGTGTGTTAAAATGCACGCATGTCTTGGAATCTCCTGGGTCACGAAACAGCCATCCAATTCCTGCAAATTCACTCCCAAGCCGAGAATATTCGTCACGCCTATTTGATAACAGGCGCGGAGGGTGTGGGGCGCGAAACGCTGGCATTGGCGTTCGTCAAAGCGCTGAACTGTTTAAATCCGCCTTCGAAGGGAAATTTCTGTGGGGAATGCCATACCTGCCGGCAGATTGAGGCGCAAGCTTATCCTGACCTGGCAATCCTGCGTGTAGCTGAAGCGTCCAGGGAGCTCAAGATCGAGCAGGTGCGCGCGATACAGCAGACCCTGGCGCTTGCGCCATACCAATCGAAGTATCGCGTCGTCCTCATCCCGGACTTTCAGCGGGCGACGACAGGGGCTTCAAATGCCTTGCTCAAATCCCTCGAAGAACCGCCATCCCGCGCGATTCTCATCCTGACGGCTGACGCACGAGAGAGCCTGCTTGAGACGATCGCCTCCCGCTGTGAAATGGTGCGCCTGCGTCCGATGCGCATCAATGACCTGGCGGAAGAGCTTCAACTGAACCACGGTTTGAGTGCGGATGAATCACGCAAACTGGCGCAGCTTGCTGGTGGGCGTGTGGGTACCGCGCTGAACTATTTGCGTGATGAGGACCTTGTCGAAAAGACCAATGGCGCGCTTGAGCAACTCGAAGAACTGCTCAGCCAAAACCTGCGTGGTCGCCTTAAATACGTCGAAAAGCTGCAGCGGTCCAAAGGTCAGGCTCGCGAAACTTATGGTTTCCTGATAGCTACCTGGCTGACTTTTTGGCGTGATGTCCTGATTTGCAGAGAGGCGGGCGAAGTGCCTTTGGTTAACCTAGCGAAGCAGGAATTGATCCACCGCACTGCTGAAAAACTGAACATGCAGCAAGTAATTCGAATTCTGCAGCGGCATGAGGAGTCTCTGACCATGTTGGACCAGTATGTAAATCCCCGTCTGATCCTCGAAACCCTGCTGCTCAGTATCCCCCGCATGGAGTCTTGATCTTGAACGACGAACTGAAATCAAATCCCGAGGAAGCTAAACCTGAAATAGAACCGCGGCCAGCTTCACCTTACAGTGAGCCTGCTGAGCAATCGCCGACGCCGCTTAAAAAGAGATTGATAGAGCTGATGCTGGTAAGCCTGAAAATTGGCACCACCAGTTTTGGCGCTCCCACCGCGCACATCGCCATGATGGAAGATGAGTACGTGCGGAAGCGCAAGTGGGTCACTCCTGAGCATTTTTTGGATCTGTTGGCAGCTGCCAACCTCATCCCGGGTCCCAATGCCAGTGAAACCTGCTACCACGTGGGGTACGTCTATGCCGGTTATCTCGGATTACTTGTGGCGGGCTTTAGTTTTCTCCTTCCGGCTTTTATTGCCAGCATGCTGCTTTCCTGGGTCTACGTCCGCTTTGGCACCCTGCCTGAACTTGAGGGTCTGTTCTATTTCTTAAACCCGCTCGTACTCGGCATTGTGCTGGTGACCACCTGGCGCATCGGCAAAAGCAGCCTGGTGGGATGGGAGCAATTTCTGATTTTTGGCCTGGCTTTGACCGGCAAGTTGTTGAGTTTTAACGAGGTCCTGATCATGCTTGGCTGCGGGGTGCTGGCTGTGCTGCTGCACTACGGCATCAAGCGCAAGACCTCCAATCCAGGTAACCTGCTGTTCTCATTTGCCCCGCTACCTGTGATCGGTATGGCGTTTAAAATGATGTTTGAAACCATCAGCGAACGCGCCTGGCACATCTTCTGGTATTTTTTGCGTACTGGCTCAGTGCTTTTTGGCTCGTCGCTGGTCTTGTTTGCTTTGATTGAGGAAGATGTTGTCAACCGCTTTGGCTGGCTCACCACGCAGCAACTCACCGACGCCATCGCTGTGGGGCAGATAACTCCGGGACCTGTGCTTTCCTCGAGCACATTTGTGGGCTTTCTTTCTGGCGGTTTCTGGGGTGGGGTGGCATCCACCGTGGGGGTGTTCCTGCCTTCATTTATCATCGTGGCGATCACGGCACCATTGGTGAAGATAATGCGAGAAAACGCGATTACCAGCGCTTTCCTAAAGGGAGTGAATGCTGCAGTGGTGGCGCTGATTTTGATGGTTTGCGTTGACCTTGCGCAAAACGCGTTGGTAGACGTCTGGACTGTTCTACTTCTTGTGGCAGGATTTCTGGCCATGCTCCTGCTAAAATCCCCGCCTTATGTGCTGGTGCTAGCGGGCTTGGCAATGGGCTTGATAAAGGCATTGTTCTTGTAGGTAACGGCCCCTGCCCTAGAAGCGAAGCGGATAGGGTGCACCGTTCCGTTTGACCATGTTGCGGAAGGGGTCGAGCCCCTTCCCTACGAAAAATGGTTTTCGGAATTTTTCCACTGTAGGGAACGGTCTTGTACCGTTCCGCCCGTGCTTTTGGTTTATTAGATAAAAAACTCGTCCTCGTTCCAACGGTTTACATTTTCTTCTATGTATAGCCAATGGGTTTGGAAATCCTTTTCACATCGAATGATGTGATCGTGAAAAGACTTTTGCCAAATTTTGATCCCAGGCAGTTCATTCCTGACTGCTCTGTCTGAATGCGACTTGAAAGCGCCTACCAAGTCTGAAAGACTCTTCGCAATATCACGATCAGTATTCTTCTTCATCGTAAGAAAATGAAGATGATTAGGTAGAAGCGAAAAATGGATCAAAGTAAATTCAGGAAATCGGTCTGGTAGGCGGAAGAAATTTTCCTCAACGAGTTCACCAATCTTCGATGAAGAGAAAACATTAGTGTCACCAATTCTTAAAATATCTCCGAAAATGCATTTATGCTCATTACTACAAATTGTGACAAAATAAACAGCTTCTTGCGTGTAATCAAACCCCCTCATTCGTGGAAGTTTCCGGATTGGTTTATCCATGAGTTAATTGCAACATTGGAATATTTTTAGTTCGTTGTAGGAAACGATCTTGAACCGTTCCGTTTGGCCATGTTGCGGAAGGGGTCAAGCCCCTTCCCTACGAAAGATGGTTTCAGAATTTTTGCGCTGTAGGGAACGGTCTTGCACCGTTCCGTTTGGGCATGTTGCGGAAGGGGTCGAGCCCCTTCCCTACCTGAGATGGTTTTGGATTTGAAATCTCCCTACTCTTGAGCCCCTTTGGTACAATCATCTGTCTATGAATGACTTGCTCGATCTTCTCAATCCGCAACAGCAGCAAGCTGTGGCAACTCCTGCCGGACCGACCCTTGTTTTAGCCGGACCCGGCTCCGGCAAGACGCGTGTGCTAACCTACCGCATCGCATATTTAATCAGCGCGCTGAACGTGCCAGCCTATCGGATACTGGCGGTTACCTTTACGAATAAAGCTGCCAGGCAAATGGACGACCGGGTGCAAAAACTAATCGGCGAGCAAGCAAACGGCTTGTGGCTGGGGACTTTCCATGCCGTTTGTGGCAGGATCCTGCGCCGCGAAGCCGACCTGCTGCCCGTGAATCAGAATTTTGTCATATTTGACGCGGATGATCAGCTTTCCCTGATGAAAGAAATCGTGCGTGAGAGCAATCTCGATGAAAAACTTTACCGTCCGGCATCCCTGTTGGACGCCATCTCGCGTGCTAAGAACGATCTGATCGACGCGGATAACTTCCCGGTCAAAAACTTCCGCGATGAACAGGTCCGGCGCTTTTTCATCCTCTATCAACAGCGGCTGGTTAAAAACAATGCCATGGATTTCGACGACATGCTGGTCTATACCAACCGCATCCTTGAAGACCATCCGATCGTTCGAGAAACATATGGGCACAAGTTTGAGCACATCCTGGTGGACGAATTCCAGGACACCAACCTGGCGCAGTATGCCATCTTACGCCTGCTGGCACAGAAACATCGCAACCTCTACGTGGTTGGCGATGAAGACCAGAGCATCTACCGCTGGCGCGGCGCGGATTATCGCAACATTTTGCGCTTTCAGCAGGACTTTAAAGATTCCAAAACCATTCTGCTCGAGCAAAATTACCGCTCCACGCAAACTATTTTGGATGGCGCCATGGCGGTGATCGATCATAACCGCAACCGGACTGCCAAAAAACTCTTTACTGAAGCGCTTAAAGGAGAAAAGATCAACCTCCTGATCGCGCAGGACGACCGCGAAGAAGCGGATATCGTTGTAACCGCGATCGAAAGAGCCATCACCCATCAAAAGATCAGCCCCGGCGCGTTTGCCATCATGTACCGCACCAACGCGCAATCCCGCCTGCTGGAAGAAGCTTTCCGGCGAGTGGGATTGAGCTACCGGCTGGTGGGGGCGCAGCGCTTCTACGGCAGGCGTGAGGTGAAGGACATCATTGCCTTCATGCGCCTGATCTACAACCCACTGGATGAAATTAGCCTGCGCAGGGTGATCAACCTGCCCCCACGAGGCATTGGCGATAAGACCATTGAGAAAATTGTGGCACTTGCTGCCCAGGAGAACCTGAGCGCAGGTGAGATTCTGATCGGGTTGGCGCAGGGCAATCCAGCCTGGCATGAAGCGCTTGGCAGGGAAGCCACCCGTCTGGCAAGCTTTGGGCGCATGCTGCAAAGCTGGCGCGATTGCTCTGAGAAGAACCCGATCACGGTCCTGTTTGACCGCATTTTGGAAGACATTGGCTACCAGGCGCATATCCAGGACCAAAGCGAAGAGGGGCTGGACCGTTGGGAGAACGTCATGGAATTGCGGGCAGTGGTGCTGGAGTATGAAGAGCAAGGCTTGCAGACCTTTCTGGAATCCATGGCGTTGGTCGCAGATCAGGACACTCTGCCTGAGAATGTCGACGCTCCTACCATGCTGACACTGCATGCCGCCAAGGGACTCGAGTTTGACCAGGTGTTCATCACCGGTCTGGATGAGATGCTCCTGCCGCACAGCCGATCGCGCGATGATGAGGAAGATCTGGCAGAGGAACGCCGCCTGCTATACGTGGGCATCACCCGTGCCCGTAAACGCCTGACCCTCACGCGTGCCCGCCGACGCCGCAGCCCTTACGGAAGCTATGAAGAGTCAATACCCAGCCGTTTCCTGGATGACTTACCTGCTGAATTGCTGCAGGGAAGCCCGCGGGATGTTCCCGGACGCTTTAGCTATACTCGTGATAACAACCAATCCAGGTGGGAGACACCCTCCTGGATGCGAAGCGCTCCTCCCTTAAAGGAAGCTCCAATCACGCGTTTCAAGACGGGCATGCAAGTGAAACATGCCACCTACGGGCGCGGCGTGGTCAAGACCAGCAAGTTGGAACACGGCGATGAGACGGTGGAAGTGTATTTTGAGGGCTTTGGCTTGAAAGCGCTGGTAGCCTCGCTGGCGAAACTTGAAATTGTGTAGGTTCAAAGACACGCCAAGCTTGATTGTGCCGGTCTCCAGACCGAGCACAGGCTTTTGACCGCAGGTCTCCAGTATGCCCTTCTCACCTATACTTGGTCAAAAAATGAGACCTATCGGTCACAAACCGCGCAGGGTGAGGCCACCGGCGCGATCTGAGTTTTTTGGTAGGAAAATTTCGTTGGTACCACTACAAGCCCAATTTTGACCCCTCAAAAACGCTATAATGGAAGGCGGAGGACAATGCTATGGAAACAATTTACACCTGGTACGGGCATGCGACGCATGGTTTGAAGGTGGGAGAAAGCCGCCTGGTGATCGACCCTTACTTCAGCGGCAATCCTGCTGCCACGCTCAAACCGGAACAGGTCAGCGCTGACTACATCCTCATCACGCATGGTCACGGCGACCATATCGGCGACACGCTTTCGATTGCCAAGCGCACTGACGCACTCTGCATCAGCAATGCTGAGATCAGTACCTGGCTGCGCAACAAAGGTTTGAAGACCCATGCCCAGCATATTGGCGGAGGGTATCACTACCCGTTCGGCTACCTCAAGCTGACCCCGGCGCTGCATGGTTCCTCTTTGCCTGACGGCAGCTATGGCGGCAATCCGGCTGGCTTCCTGTTGACTACGCCTGACGAAAAGAAGATCTATATTGCAGGCGATACTGGATTGTTTGGAGATATGCAACTTATTGGCGATGAAGGTCTTGACCTGGCTGTGATCCCGATCGGCGATAACTACACCATGGGTCCGGATGACGCTCTTAGAGCCGTCAAACTCCTCCGCCCAAAGCACGTGGTGCCTGTGCATTACAACACCTGGGAATTGATTGCCCAGGATCCGCAAGCTTGGAAAGACCGTGTCGAAGCTGAAACCGACGCGGATGTGATCATTTTAAGACCGGGCGAGAGCCTGAGTTTGTGAGGGAGAGATGTTTGGAAAGAAAGATCCTGAATTAAAAAAGCGCGTACCGCCGGGTCAACATCTGACGGATCGTTTCCCGGTCCTGCATTATGGTCCGATGCCGCGCTTAAACCTGGAAAATTGGTCCTTCAGAGTTTGGGGCGAAGTTGAGAAACCCCTGCTGCTTACATGGGACGAGTTCAACGCGCTGCCGCGTACCAAGCTGAACATGGACATTCATTGCGTCACCACCTGGAGCAAACTCGACACGCAATGGGAAGGCGTCAGCCTCAAGACCCTGCGTGAATCGGGCTTGGTGGTGCCAAAGCCTGGCGCGAGCTTTGTGATCCAGCATGCCGAGTTTGGCTACACTGCGAACTTACCGCTCGAGGTGATGGATGCGGACAATTTTCTCCTGGCAACTCACTACGAAGGGCAGCCAATCAGCCTGGAACACGGCGCGCCTCTACGCGGCATCTGCGGCGCGATCCCGGGACGCGAGGATTTGAAGAATGTGTATTTTTGGAAGGGCGCCAAGTGGCTGCGTGGGCTGGAGTTTTCCACAATGGATGTTCCCGGGTTCTGGGAGCGGGCGGGATATCACAATGAGGGAGATGTCTGGCTGGAAGAACGCCATGCCAGAGGTTATTGATTTATCAGTTGCGACTCGGTTGTAGCTGTAGATCGGAATGAGACCGCTTCATACCCCGACTAATACAAAAAATTTTATTATCACTTCTAAGCCCTAGTAGGGTGGGTTGGCGTCGCAGTATCCCGACCTGTTGTAACATCAAAATAGCCAACCCACCAAAAACAGGTCCTTTTGAACAAAACTGATGGATCAATTTGCTTGTGCTGCGGTGGGTTGGCTATAGCTCGGTCTGCATATGCTTATGCTTTGTGACGCCAACCCACCCTACCTGCAACACAACAAAAAACAGGACGCGAGTCCTGTTTTTTATCATTGGATATCAGTTATATTTTACGAATTCGCCAGACATAGAAACCCAAACCGAGCCCAGCCAGCAGGATGATCCCGCCAACAATCGCCAGCACTGGTGAACGGCGGGCTGAATCGGGCTCGACCACGCCAGCAGAGGGAGCAGACTCCTGCGCGCCAAAATCGATTGTGGCATCTTCTCCCGCTTTTACTTCGAGGGCGTAGTTAGTGGTTGTGGTGGCGTTAAATCCATCCGGGATCGCAACGCTGACATTATAGGAATCCTGGGGAAGGTCCGGGAAGCAGCGGGGTTCAATCTCGTCGGGAATTCCCGCAACAGTTGTTCCAGTAAGAGAAATAGAACCACTGCGATTGCTCACGCTTACCTCTCCGCCAAAAAGATAATCCTCACCTTCTGTACGCATGCCGTTGCCGTCCATATCGTGGAAGAGAACCACGCAGATGGTCGCGGTTCCTGGCGAAGGAGTAAGCGAGGGTGTGATCAACTGGGGAGGGATTGTTGGGGTTGGAAAAGCGGTTTGGGTAAGCACCACGGGTTCCACTCTGCCAATCACAAGATCCTGACCCTCAAGCAATGTGCAGGCGTCATCCAAACCGTTGAGGCTCTTGATGGTTTCGATGGGCACATTGGTCAACAGCGAGATGCTGATGCAGCCATCCCCTGGGCGTACTTTGAAAATGATATCGCCGTTCACGTTCGGCGTAGGTGTCTGGTAGGGAGTGCCCTGTGCGGATGCCGGCAAGCGCAGCGTGCTGAGGCTTAAGCCCAGGACGATCAGGAGCAGCAAAAAAACGGGCAGGGTTTTTGATCTTGTCTTCATACTCACCTCATTTTTTGGATTATAACATTATCGACCGGATACATTTCATCAACGGTCAGGACTGAATTGCAGCTTTTTAGTAGAATTGATATATGACAAGGATTTTCTGGTTGCTGGCTTTGACCCTGTTGGTTCTGTCTTCCTGCGCGGGACAGGCACCCGAGCCAACGCCTGCCCCCGAGCCAGAACCAACCCTGGTCCTTTCACCCAGCCCAACCATCGACTGGTTCCCAGGTACACCCACTCCCACACGCGTTGCCGTTGAGGGCACAGAACTGCCTACCGGGATTATTGAGGTGCCGGTGAGCTGGCCATTGCAGGTAACTGATGACTTCAACGAAAAGCTTTACTGGCAGGAATCCAGCAGCTCCGCGGGGACGGCTGCCCTTTCGGCAGGCTCGCTCTCCCTCGCCCTTCCCGCGGGCAAGTTGCCGCTTGAGAGCATCAGCGATCATATCCTGCCGGGGAGTTTTTACTTGGAACTTAAAATGAATGTCCTGCTGTGCAGCGAAGGGGACCAATATGGATTGATTCTTTGGCACAATAGCACCTCGGGAACTTTCCGAGTCTGGTTCAACTGCCAGGGTGAGGTCATGGTGGATCGGCAGATTGGTGCCAACACCGGGAAGTTGCTGGACTGGCAGACGGCACGCAAGCTCCAGCCAGGAGCTCCAGCCAGTAATCGGATAGCGGTCTGGGCGGAGGCGGGGCAGCTCAGGGTGTTTGCCAATGGGATTGAGCAGTTTACCCTGCAAACCCGCAGTGATCTAAGCGGAGCGTTGGGGGTCATCGCACAGGGCGCGGGCAACAACGCGTCTACTTTTTCCATTTCAAACTTGGTCATTTACACGCCTTAGCGAGTTGGGCGGGTGTACCAATCATCTGCCGAACAGATGTTGCCCATCTTACCTCTGACTTGCGCCCGTTAAGCAATGCTGTGCGGGTAGAAGCTCCCTGTTACGACAGCTAAACTAACTACTTCCACTCGATGAGGATATAATTAACCGAACCACTCACAAAGTGGAAAAACTCAGGAGGGCAGTTATGTCCGATAAACTCAGCATCATTATCCCAATGGCAGGTTTGGGCAGCAGGTTGCGCCCCCTCACCTGGAGCCGACCAAAGCCCCTGGTCTCACTGGCTGGAGCGACTGTCCTCGACCACCTTCTGGCGATGTTCAAGTTGATTGCAGAGAGGGATGATGTTGAGTACGTCTTTGTAATGTCCCCTGGTCAACAAACCCTCATTCAAGCCCACATGCAAAAGGTCTATCCGCATGTTAAGGTGCATTACGTGGAACAGCCTGAGAAAAAAGGTCAGTCGGATGCCTTGTGGCACGCGCGCGAATTTTTAGCTGGTGAAGCACTTATTCTTTTCTCGGACACATTGATTGACAATGACTTTTCCTTCCTCGCTGCGCGTCAGCCCCAGGCAATCGCCTGGGTCAAAGCCGTGCCAGATCCGCGCCGTTTTGGCGTGGCGGAGGTGGATTCCAGCGGACAGGTAATTCGTTTGATCGAAAAACCCAATGACATGAATAACAACCTGGCAGTTGTAGGCTGCTACTACTTCCCCGAGGGGAAGCACTTGGTTGAAGCCATTGAGGAACAAGTCCAGAAGAAGATTTCTCTGAAGGGTGAATATTTCCTGGTGGATGCGATCAATCTGATGCTTGAGAAAAACTTGCCGATGCGTATTGAACAGGTGAAGACCTGGCTGGATGCCGGCACCTCTGAAGCACTGCTGGATACCAACCGCCACCTGCTTGAGAACGGTTGCGATCGTGAGCCTGCCCCAGGATATCTGGAAGACACTGTCATCATTCCACCGGTCTATATCCATCCGGAGGCGCGTGTGAGCACCTCTATCATCGGTCCATATGTTTCGGTGGGGGCGGGCAGCCTTGTGCAGCACAGCTCCATCCGCGACTCCATCCTCAGTCCCGGAGTCCACATCACCAATTCAAACATCGAAGGCTCCCTCCTCGGTCATGATGTGGTCATAAATGGCTTGATTGGAAAATTTAACCTGGGAGACAACTCCTGGGCGAATTGGTAGAAAACAGCATCTGAATAAAAAAAGGAGAATGCATGGCAATTAGATTGTCTGAAAAGGTGGCAACGTTAAAACCGTCCGGCATCCGCAAGTTCTTTGATATTGCGGCGACGATGAAGGAAGTAATTTCACTGGGAATTGGTGAACCGGATTTTGATACACCCGAACCAGTGATCCAGGCAGGCATTGAAGCCTTGAAGCGAGGCGAAACTCACTACACCTCCAACCATGGCCTGCTCGTGCTTCGGCAAGCGATCAGCGATCACCTCAAGCGCCTCTATGATGTTGAGTACTATGCCGATTCTGAAATCATCGTAACGGTAGGGGTCTCCGAAGCTCTCTACCTTGTGTTTGCGGCGTTGTTAAATCCGGATGAGGAAGTTATCATCCCAACCCCATGTTTTGTTTCCTACCAGGCTGAAGTCACGCTGGCAGGCGGTGTGCCGGTGGAAGTTCCCACCTTCGCGGAAAATCACTTTGTTCCCCGCATTGAAGATATCGAAGCTGCCATCACACCCAAAACGCGGGCGATCTTTATTGGCAGTCCCAGCAACCCAACCGGCGCCGTTTATCCGCGCGAGTTCCTTGTGAAACTGGCCGCCCTGGTTGAAAAGTATGATTTGACGGTCATTTCCGACGAAATATACGATCGCCTGGTGTATGGCATCGAGCACGTCTGTTTCCCCAGTCTGCCCGGAATGCAGGAACGCACCGTGCTGATGGGCGGCTTCTCGAAAGCTTATGCCATGACCGGCTGGCGCATCGGTTTTGCCGCTGGACCAAAAGAAATCATTGCCGGCATGGTTCGCGTCCACCAATATTCCGTCATGTCCGCGCCCACGGTCTCCCAGTACGCTGCTCTTTCGGCATTGATGATTGGCGAGCCTTACGTACAGGCAATGCTGCGCGAATATGATCGCCGCCGTAAACTGATTGTCAGTGGTCTGAACGACATTGGTCTCAAAACCTTCGAGCCCAAGGGTGCCTTTTACGCATTCCCGGATCTGCGTTCCACCGGGTTGAGCGATGATGAATTCTGTAATCGCCTGCTGAAAGAAGAGCACGTTGCAATGGTACCGGGAAATGCATTTGGGGATGCCGGCTTGGGGTTCGCGCGCGTTTCCTACGCCACTTCCTACGAAAAGCTGGAGGAAGCCCTGGTGCGGATCGATCGCTTTGTGAAGCGCATCGATTGATCTTGCATAATATTTATGTGGGCAGAGGATCACTAAACTGGTAAGATTCATTTATTGAATAAAGATACGGAGAGAAAAAGTAGTATGTCGATAGATGACTTGCAAATCAAACCTCTAACCCCGGATATGGCGAACCAATTCACCTCCTATCTGAGTGAGATGGATTACAGCCATGCTGAACACTGGCACTTCTGCTATTGCCAATACTATCATCTTGAGTGCAGCGGTGAGGAATGGCGTCAGCGCAGTGCTGAACAAAACAAAACCCTTGCGGAAACGAATATTAAAAGCGGACTCATGCACGGGCTCGTCGCGTTTGATGGTGATCGGATGGTGGGTTGGGTCAACGTCAATGACGTGAACAATTTTGCGCAACTCAAAAATGATGAAGAGTTGCACAGTCTCACAGGTCGCAACGCAATTGTAGTTTGTTTCGTGATCCACCCGGATTATCGTGGAAAAGGATTAGCAACCCGGTTGCTGGCAGAGGCTGTCGAAGAAAGCCGCCGGCAAGGATTTGACAAGATCATTGGAAAACCGTTCATCTGGAGCGCCCATCCCCAGAGGCAGTACCTTGGCGTGCCGAAAATGTACGAAGACCTTGGCTTCCATAAAGTCTCAGAGGCAAATGGGGTCAACACCTACATTTTGGACCTGAAGTAGATCTTTTGATGAAGAATAGCCCGGGCAATCCCCGGGCATTTTTTTGCCTTTTCCAAGCCTTTTAGTCACAATGGTTAAAGGATTCAACCAAATTAGCTAAGGTTGGCGATGGCTGCCTGCATGTGGCACCTGCTTGCCTGCCAGTTGCTTGACCAAAAAGGTGATTTGGGATAAGGTTAAGGTATCAAAATATCGAGGAATTTGATGTCACACTTGCGTGATCAACAACCTCATCCTACCTTTGACGAACAAGGTTCTTGCCTTGCGCGTCATTTTTGTTCCAATTTCCAAACAGGATAAAAAAGGAGAATTTTATGTCAGGAAGTACGAACGCTTTTGAAATGGCTCAGGCTCAATTCGACAAAGTCGCCGATCAACTTGAGCTCAGCCAGGAAATCAGGGATTTTCTGCGCTATCCCGCGCGGGAATTCCACTTCCGCATTCCGGTACGCATGGACGATGGCACCATTAGAGTCTTCCAGGGTTTCCGTGTGCAGCACAATGACGCCCGCGGTCCAAACAAGGGTGGTCTGCGTTTCGCGGCCAACGAAACCGCTGACACCGTGCGCGCTCTGGCAATGTGGATGACCTGGAAATGCGCTGTCGCCGACATCCCCCTGGGTGGCGGCAAGGGCGGCGTTGTGGTGGATCCCTCCACCCTCTCTGTCGGTGAAAAAGAGCGCCTGGTGCGCGGCTTTGTGCGCATCATGTGGAAAAATATCGGTCCCCGCCAGGACGTTCCGGCACCGGACGTTGGCACCACGCCCCAGATGATGGGCTGGATGATGGACGAGTACTCCACCCTCGTCGGAAACTACACCCCTGGCACTATCACCGGCAAGCCCCTCGGCGGCGGCGGCTCTGAAGGTCGGACTGAAGCCACTGGCTTTGGCGTGATCTTCACTGTGCGCGAAGCCATGAAGCACCTGGGCTTGGATCCAGCCACGACTTCGGCAGCCATTCAGGGCTTTGGCAATGTTGCCCAGTATGCCGCCATCGGTTTCCGCCAGTTCCTTGGCGGCAAGGTTGTCTGTGTTTCTTGTTGGGATCGCGAAGATAAGAAATCCTATACCTTCAGCAAGGAAGAAGGCGTGGATCCGATGTTCCTCAAGAGCATTACCGACCAGTACGGCACCATCAACAAGGAAAAGGCTCAGGAAGCCGGCTACCTCATCGAAGATGGTGACGCATGGATTTCCAAGGATGTGGATGTGCTTATTCCCGCAGCGCTTGAGGGTCAGATCAATGCTGATAGCGTCAAGAAGATCAGCAAAAATGTCAAGATCCTGGCAGAAGCTGCCAATGGCCCCACCACTCCCGAAGCGGATGTGGTGCTGGAACAGAATGGCGTCTTCGTCATCCCCGACTTTCTCTGCAATGCTGGCGGCGTGACCGTTTCGTACTTTGAAGGCGTGCAGAATGACCAGAACTTCTACTGGGGACGCGAAGAAGTGTTGGAACGCTTGAACCACAAGATGACCGATGCCTTTAAGTCCGTGCTGGACATGTCCCTCAGCAAGAAAGTCTATACGCGCGATGCAGCCTACATGGTCAGCATCGACAAAGTTGTCAAGGCAATGAAGCTTCGCGGCTGGATTTCTTAATCAAATTTTCAGACCGAGACCCCCTCTGCTTGCAGAGGGGGTCTTTTTATGTGTCTATACAGCTAATTGCACGACAGGCGGGCTTTCGCTATCATGAAAGCCAACAAGATAAAGAAAAGGAGCTGATTATGGCAGACAGAAAGGCGAGCGCAATTTGGGAAGGAACCCTCAAGGCTGGCAAAGGCAACATGCATTTTGGTAGTTTTGACGGACCATACACCTTTGCTTCCCGTTTTGAAGAAGGAATAGGCACAAATCCTGAAGAACTGTTAGGAGCGGCACACGCCGGATGTTACTCCATGGCGCTCAGCGCCGGATTGACAGAAGCAGGCTTCCCACCCGAGAGGATCGAAACCACTGCCCACGTTTCGCTGCGAAACGTCGAAGGCAAGGCCACGATCACCCGCAGCCACCTGGTGAGCAAGGCAAGCGTTCCCGGAATATCTGTTGAGAAGTTCTTGGAAATCGCCAATGCGACAAAAACAGCCTGTCCGGTTTCGCGTGCGCTCGCGGGCGTGGAGCTCTCGCTCGAAGCGGAATTAGTTTCGTAGTCTCACCCCCGTTGATTTAGGAAAAGAATTTTGCCCCGTATAGATCGGGGCAAAATTTTGAAGATACGCTAAAATGGTTGTCTCATGGAAAAAGAAAAGGTTTTGAAAGCCGAGAAAGAAACCATCTCCCTCATGCTTGCTTTGTTTTGCCATGACAAACATGGTCAGAAAGAAGGGCTCTGTGAGGATTGCAGGCAACTGGAGGCTTATGCGCACCAACGGCTGGAAGGGTGCCAGTTTATGCCTGAGAAGCCAGTCTGCGCGAAGTGCCCGGTGCACTGCTACAAGCCGCGTTTCCGTCAGCAGATACGCGAAGTTATGCGCTACGCCGGACCTAGGATGCTCACGCGCGCCCCCGGAGCGGCAATCCGCCACATGTGGCTGCTGGTCAAGCCAGATAGCCCGCGAGTGAAACAAATCCGTGCACGTATTGAAAGAACAAAAAAGCAGTAAACCAATAGATTAAGGAAAATTCCTCCGATCATGTAATCCAAGAGGGGCGAAAGCGCTGGCGGTCAGGCGGTGTTTTGTGCACCGTCTGCTGTTATCTTGTCTACATTTGGCACACACAAACAAGATAATAGCGCACAAATGTGCAAAATACACCCTATTTATTGAAATAATTGCACAAAAATACTATATTGTAAGTGTCGATAATACGGTTGACATTTTTTGATAAGGCGGAACTTTGCTCTCATCTGAAGAAGTTCTTGAACTCAGAAAAGCGCAGCACCTGGAAATGCTGGCGGAAATTTCATCACTCTACTATGAGCATGAAATGACGCAGGCTGAGATCGCGGAGAAGTTTTTTATCTCACGATCCAGAGTCTCAAGATTGTTGACCATGGCTCGCGAACAGGGCGTAGTCTCCTTTAATATTCGACACTTTGGGGAAAGATGTTTTGAGTTTGAGCAAATGTTCAAACGTAAATTTCAACTCAGCGAAGTTTTCATAATCAACTCAACAGATCACGATGAAGCCCAGATGCGGACTCTGATGGGCGAGACGGCTGCTAATTACATTAATAAGCAGCTGAAGCCACGCCAGACTGTGGGAATTTCCTGGGGCAAAGCGATGGAACAGACCATAGCAGCACTGAAACCAGCACCCTACCTCAACCTGGAGGTGGTGCAGGTGATAGGTGGAATTTTGGTGCAGAATCCAGTTATTAACATCCCAAGGCTTCTGGGTACGATGGTTGAGAAATTTGGTGCCACGGGGATCGCGTTAAACGCTCCTCTGTTGATGGACAATCCCGAGGCTTGTAACCTGATGAAACAACAGCCAGCGATCGCTTTTGCTCTCGATAAAGCTCGCAAAGCTGATCTGATTCTGACCGGAATTGGGGGTGTGAACAAGGATACCCTCAGCTATTTATGGTCGGGGATTGACACGGATCGTGAATTTCAACCACTAAGAGAACGCGGAGCCGTGGGTTTCATCTGTGCCCAGGCGTTCGACATCCATGGCAAGCCTTGTTTCCCCGAATTTAACCAGCGTGTCGTTGGTTTGACGCTCGAGGAGCTGCGCCAATCAAAGAAAGTCATTTCAATCTCAGGCGGGGAGCGAAAAGGAGCGGCAGTTCTTGGCGCGCTCAGAACCGGCGTTATTAATGTTTTAGTGACGGACCACGCTTGCGTGCGTGAAATTATCCGGCTTGAGAGGCAAGAAGCCGGCGTACAGAAGTAACGTAATACAAGGGCTGAGAATAGCCCTGTAACCATGGGAAGCCCGCAAGGTGCTTACCTGTACACCAATTAGCTTCCCGCTTGGGGAGACCATCATAAAACGAAAAAGGAGATATTTATGAGCAAAATTGAAGAAGTCACACGCGAATCCTGGGTTCTGAGCACATTTCCCGAATGGGGTACCTGGCTCAATGAAGAAATTGAAGAAGAAGTGGTTGCTCCTGGAACGGTGGCTATGTGGTGGTTGGGCTGCACCGGTTTGTGGGTGAAGACCCCGGGTGATGCCAATATCAGCATCGATTTCTGGCTTGGCAATGGAAAACGCACCAAGAAGTCGAAGAACATGGTTGCCGGACATCAGATGGCAAATATGTGCGGTTGCCGCCTGCTACAGCCCAATCTGCGTGCCAGCCCGTTCGTAATGGACCCATTTGCTGTTAAAAAAGTGGACGCGGTGCTCTCCACCCACTATCACAACGACCACATCGATGTAAACTACGCCGCTGCTATTCTGAAGAACGTGGAAGAGCCGATTCCTTTCATCGGTCCAAAGAAGTCTGTTGATATGTGGCTCAAATGGGGTGTGCCGGCGGAACGCTGTATCACTGTGCGCCCTGGGGATTCCATCAAAATCAAGGATCTTGAGATTATCGCTGTCGATTCCTTTGACCGCACCTGCTTGGTAACAACCGATGGCTACCAGGATATTCGCGGCATTTGCCCGACCGACATGGATGACAAAGCCGTAAACTACATCATCAAGACTCCCGGCGGCAACATCTACCACAGCGGTGACTCACATTATTCCATTTACTTCGCCAAACACGGCAAAGATTATGACATCGATGTCGCTTTTGGTTCCTACGGTGAGAACCCTGTTGGAATCGCGGACAAAATGACCTCCATCGACATCCTGCGCATGGCTGAAGCTCTGCGCTGCAAAGTTGTGATCCCGATTCACTACGATGTCTGGACAAATTTCATGGCCGACACGAATGAGATTCTGGCGCTGTACGATATGCGCAAGTATCGCTTGCAGTACGCCTTTGAACCCTTCATCTGGGAGGTGGGCGGCAAATATGTTTACCCGAACGACCTGGGCAAACGGCAGTACCATCACCCCCGCGGATTCACCGACTGCTTTGAAAACGAGCCAAACACGCCATTCCGTTCGATTTTGTAGGCAAGCCCCTTATTCAACCGCTTTTGCGCGGTGGGGCAGTGAGCTGACGATCTTAAAAGCTCTACCGCGCAGAAGTCCAAATTAATTATCGTATTAAACAAAGGAGTCAAGAATGGAAATCTTAAACACAATTTGGACCTTTATCGTCAGTAACATCATTACCCAACCCGCTTACTTTATTGGTTTGATCGTTCTGCTCGGTTATATCTTGCTGAAGAAGCCCTGGTATGACGTGTTGGCTGGCACGATTAAAGCGATTGTCGGGTACCTAATCCTGATCGTCGGTTCCGGCGGTCTGGTCAATAACTTCCGCCCGGTGTTGGTGGGTCTGAAAGACCGCTTCCAACTGGATGCTATGGTGATTGACCCGTATTTTGGTCAGAATGCTGTGACCGCAGGTGTGGAAGAGGTCTTTGGTCGAACTTTTGGTCAGGTCATGATCCTCGTTCTGATCGCCTTTATCTTCAATATTGTTTTGGTAGCTTTGAAGAAGTGGACCAAGTTCCGCGCTATCTTCACCACCGGGCATGTCCAGGTGCAGCAAGCTTCAACCGCTTTCTGGCTGATCCTGTTCGCCTTCCCGGCACTGGGAGACACGCCTGTTCTCTTGATCATGGCGCTGCTGCTCGGTCTGTACTGGGCGGCCGGCACCAACCTGACTGTTGAGATCACACAGGATCTGACCGAAGGCGCAGGCTTCAGTATTGCCCACCAGCAAATGTTTGGTCTCAAGCTCTTCTCCTGGCTGTCTGAAAAAATGAAAAAGAGCGGCAAGGGTGAGAGCAAGCGTCTGGAAGATATGCAGCTTCCTGGTTTCCTGTCCATTTTCAATGAGAACATGGTTGCTACATCCATCTTGATGACCCTCTTCTTTGGTGCAATTCTGCTGCTTTTGGGCAAGCCCTATTTGATCGAAGCCAAATTCCTGGCTGAGGGTAAATCATTCCTCTTCTACATCCTGACCACCTGTCTGAACTTCGCTGTCTACCTGGCTATTCTCCAATTGGGTGTTCGCACCTTTGTTGGTGAGTTGACCCAGTCCTTCCAGGGTATTTCTCAGAGACTCCTCAAGGGTGCGGTTCCTGGTGTGGACTGCGCGGTTGCATACGGTTTTGGTTCCCCCAACGCTGTCACCATCGGCTTCCTGTTTGGCGCCATTGGTCAGTTCCTGGCAATCGCAATTCTGATCCTGCTCAAGAGCCCCACGCTGGTTATTGCTGGCTTCGTTCCGGTGTTCTTTGACAATGCTACCATTGCTGTCTTTGCTAACAACAAGGGCGGTCTGAAGGCAGCCATGCTCTGGCCGTTCGTTGCGGGTCTGATGCAGGTTTTCGGTTCAGCCCTGATTGCTGGCTGGGTTGGTCTGGCTGCCTTTGGCGGTTACCTCGGCATGTGGGACTGGGCAGTTGTCTGGCCGGTGTTCACCGTTCTGATGAAGTACTTGAGCTACATTGGTGTGGCGCTGGTTGCGATCTTCCTGTTCGCTGTTCCCCAGATCCAGTACCTCATGGACAAGAAGGGCTATTTCCTTGTAACCGAGGACTACGAGGCGTACAAAGCGCTCAAAGCTGATAAGTAAGCTTTGGATCGATAAAAATACTTATATAATTAGATGAAATATCCGTCAGGGATCGAGAGATCCCTGACGGAAGTACAAGTACGATAAGAAAGGGTAAATAATGGCAACAATTTTAGTTTCATGTGCAAACGGTGCAGGTTCAAGCCTTCTCTTGAAGATGGCGGTTGAGAAAGTCGCTAAAGAACTTAATATGGACGTGACCCGCATTCACCACTGCTCCATTTCCGAAGGTAAAAGCGCGGCGATTGGGTATGATATTGTCTTCTGCCCGATGCCGTTTGTTAATATGTTCGAAAGTGCTGCAAAGAAGGGCATCCCGGTGATTGGTCTCAAGAATGTCATGTCGGCTGATGAGATCAAGAAAAACATCCTCGAGCTCGGTCTGGACAAGAAATACCAGAAAAAGTAAATTGTTTTTTTAGAGTTTACGGAACGGGGATGGCGGTGGAACAAAGCGAATTGAGAATGCTCGGTCAAAAAATCAGAATGGTTGTCAGCGATCTGGACCAGACCTTATTAAATTCGGACGCTACCCTCTCCGAAGAAAACCTGGCATCGATCCGTGCGGCAGAATCTAAAGGTATTTTTGTTACCGTCTGTTCAGGACGAATCTTTACCATGATGGAAGCATACGCCAGGACCCTGGATATTCAGGGTCCTGTTATTACCACGAATGGGGCGGCTATTGTTGATGGAAAAACGGGCAAACTGATTTCCACACATCCAATCCCCCATGACGTGGCAGTAAAAATCCTTGATTATGCCAGGGAAAGAGACTACGACTATTCCGCCCTGACTGGTCAGGTCAGCTATTTCTCCCCCAACAGCCTGCGTATAAAGCGCTTTGAGCGTTATAACGAAATCGCGATAGACTGCGGAATTGAGGGCATGTGCCTTGAATACTTTTCCGGACGATCCTATACTGACATCCCCGATGAAATTTTAAAACTGCTGCTCTACCAGATCCCCGAGGACGACTTTGCTTCGGTGACTGCATTCCTGGATAACATCCCCGAGATCAACTTCACTAGTTCCGATGAGGGTTTGTTGGACATTATGGCAGCAGGCACGAACAAGGGTACAGCAGTAGCAGAAGTGCGGCGAATGTTGGGGCTGGAAAAAGAGCAGGTTTGTGTTTTTGGAGATTACATCAATGATCTCTCCATGTTTGATGAGGCGGGTCTGACGGTGGCGGTCGCCAATGCCCATGAGGACTTGAAAAGCAGGGCGCTGTATGTAACTGACACCAACGACCACGCTGGTGTCGCCAGGGCTCTCGAAGCTCTGATTTTGTAGAAAATCGCGCCGGCAGTCCAAACACTTGCGCTATGGTTAGCCATGTCTGCAAAGTGAAGAGGCTGGCGCTTAAAAGGAGAGAATATGCTTGAGCTATTGAAAGCTGAAGTTTTAAAGGCAAACCTTGCGCTTCCCAAGTATGGGTTGATCACATTTACCTGGGGTAACGTTTCGGGGATCGATCGCGAAGCGGGGCTCGTGGTGATCAAGCCTTCCGGGGTTGAGTATGATGTGATGACCGCAGAAGACCTGGTGGTGGTAGACCTGGATGGAAAGGTTGTTGAGGGGAAACTGAAGCCATCTTCCGACACCCCCACTCACCTTGAGCTTTACAAAGCCTTTGAGGGTTTGGGCGGAATTGTCCACACCCACTCGCGCTGGGCGACTATCTTCGCGCAGCAAGGACGGGGCGTGCCGGCGTTTGGGACCACGCATGCAGATTATTTTTACGGTGAAATTCCCTGCACACGCAAAATGACGGCGGAAGAGATCGCCGGAGAGTATGAAAAAGAGACAGGCAAGGTGATCATCGAACGCTTTGCCGGCATTGATCCGCTGGCTGTGCCAGCAGTGGTAGTGTATAGCCACGGACCCTTCGCGTGGGGCAAGGACGCCATGGAGGCAGTTCACAACGCGGTTGTGTTGGAAGAAGTTGCTTTTATGGCATGGCACAACCTGGCTCTAAGCGATGGAGAGTTGCCCACCATGCAGCAGGAACTGCTGGACAAACACTATTTGCGCAAGCACGGCGCTAATGCCTATTATGGACAAGGAAAGTAAATCCATGACGCAATATTCCCTGGGGCTGTACGAGAAAGCAATGCCTGATGGGCTGAGCTTTCGGGAAATGCTCGATCTCACCGCTCGCACAGGCTTTGACCGGCTTGAGTTAAGCGTGGATGAGTCCGACATGCGCCTGGAGCGGCTCGATTGGCAGTCCTCACAGGTGCACAATCTGAAACGCATGATGGATGACAGCGGCGTTTTGATCCGGACCATGTGTCTGAGCGGGCATCGCAAATACCCGTTAGGCTCTCATGATCCGACGATCCGTGAGAGATCGCTTGAGATCATGGGCAAGGCAGTGGGTCTTGCCGCTGAACTTGGTATCGCGATTATCCAGCTGGCTGGTTACGACGTTTACTATGAGACCGGGGATGCCGATACCCGTGCATGGTTCGCTGAGAACCTGGCGATTTCCACGGAAATTGCCGCCAAGGCGGGCGTTTTGCTTGGCTTTGAGACAATGGAAACACCGTTCATGGACACGGTTGGCAAGGCGATGGCTTATGTGAACCTGGTCGGTTCTCCCTACCTGGGGGTCTATCCGGATATTGGCAATTTGAAGAATGCCGCGGTTCTGTATGGATCCGATCTTTTGGCTGACCTGGAACTTGGTCGTGGACACACCTATGCCGCGCATCTGAAAGAGACCGTTCCGGGTGTCTACCGAAACATGGTTTTTGGCACCGGACATACCCAATATTTGGACTGTATCCAGGTCCTTTGGAGCATGGGTGTGCGCATGTTTACTGGTGAATTCTGGTATGATGGGAAGAGTGAGATCGAATCCATTCTCGTTACTTCCTCAAAATTTTTACGTAATCAAATCGAAACGGCAATTGCCGGACAATCATAAAGAAGGAGAATAACTATGTATTCCAAACAAACCGTATTAAAGAATCTGACAGGTCTGCATGCCCGCCCAG
>CAYSVX010000009.1:0-40581 GCA_964434665.1 uncultured Anaerolineaceae bacterium | reverse complement strand
GTTGGGTGCAAAGTGTCCATTAACAACCAGCGCATCAATCACAAATTGCTGTCCAAGAGCTTCTGCCAATACATTGGATGAGCGGTAGTGTAGACCACCCCAAATTCTGGCATTGCCGACTTCGATTCGAAGATCCTGCGCAGTGGTGTAGTGCCGGGTTGTACCGGTAGAAGTGCTGATGAGATCGATATTAATCTGGTCTGTGCCAAGGAACTGGGTGAATACTTCAGCCTGAGCTGACATAAATGAGCTATGGCCGGTCACATACTCGGGGAAGCTTGGCATCATCACCGCCGGCATCCAGGTATTTAATTCAGTATCAGAATAAGTTCCGTCCGGGTTGGTATGCCGGATGGCAGTGATCGGGCGCCAGAAACTGTATGTATACTTAGAGTCGAAGGTCAGAACCAGGCTGTCAGTGGCGACCGTATTACCCATCGCCATCAAGCGGGCAGTTTCCACGAGATTCAGACTGTGAGTTACCGCAATGTTTCGGTAAGCATCATTGACCTGGATGACCATGTTTGTCGTCCAGAAATTTGCTGTCGCAGTTTGGTCAGGCGTACGTAAGGAGCTCATAGCTCCGCCCCAATCCCTGGTTTCTGCAAAGTCAGCCTGATAAGCGGCACTCGCGGCGAGCTCAGTGGCATCATATGGTGGTGTGGCTGGGTCATAGGTGAAGCCATACGGCGTTCCAGGGCGGTAATGATCTGGGTTGGTACGCAGGAATGGCTTCAAGGTAGCCATCCATGGATCGACTGGAGGGACGATTGTACCGTCAGGCTTCCTGGTGGGTTCCCAGATTCCAGGCCCGGAGGGCAAAACCGTGTATGTCTCTGTCAGGTCCAGAACGCCATCGCCAATTCGCAGAGTGATCATCGCGTTGGCAGCAGCCTGCCCGATGGCAATCCCGGCATCCTTCTCAGGACTTTCTGGAATCGCCGCCAACCTGGCATCATACTCTAATTGGAGCATCAAGAGCTCGGGCGCAAAGCCATGCAGGTTAAGGTAATAGCTGAGGACTGTGTAGGTTGCTGCAGCTACGGCTGCTTCGCGCGACGCCGTTGGATCAATTATTGTAGGTATATAGGCATATGGCTTGTAGCCGCCCTCAATCGCCAACAAGGCATCGTAGACGGCACCCTGTGTATACCCTAAGTAAACAAAAGCAGTAGCCATGGAGATGCCACTCATGCTCATGCCCGAATGCTGCAGGATTTCTTGGACGATGGCATTCCAATCTGAGACAACATTACCCGTTAACAAGTTATTGGCGTAGTTCGGGTGGCTGAAGTAACGCGGCTCTTCGTCCATGTTCATGTCTGCCTTAGCCACGGACTCAAGAGTGAACCCTGATTCTGCCGCTCGAGCAGCAGCGGCATCACTATCAGACTGGTTTTTCTTTACGGGTTCGTATGGCTTGGTGCCAGTAGATGGTAAGGGAAGTTCTGCCCTCACCGCACTGGTATTGCTCCCCATCATAGAGGACAGGATTACTAGTAGCAATAAGATATTCAAAAACCTGCTTTGTTTCATGATTCTTCTCCTTATTAGTCTGAAGTTTTTTATTGACATGGATTGCCAAAGGTGTCGATCCAGGTTTTTATGCACCTATTTGACTCCTTCTGGACCGCCATTGCCATCACTAATGGCGTTAATCATCGCCGGGTAGATGTTGTGGTGCAGTTTTTCACCTTCGCTTACGGATTTTTGCCAATCAATCTTGTAAACCTTGATCGTAGACGCTTGGACTGCCTGGAAGCAAATCAAAAGAAGAATCATTCCTGAAAGCAGGCAAAAGGTTGAAAATCGTCCCCTTATTGTCACGAGAGAATCCATCCTTCTTCGACAATTAATCGGGATTACTTCTTATGGTGTACCGGTTGGCTTTACTTCGTTTCACAAAGCTTTCTCCTCTACCTGAACTGCGGTTAACATTATTGCTGTTTAAACCTTACATATGGGGTGTAAATTTCTTAATTTCCATTATAAGGAAAGCCAGGTTCAGTGCAGTTTAAGAAAATTGGAAAACGTTAGCAAACATTTGCGTTAGTATGAGCTTGTCTGGACAATTCAATTTTTCGGTTCGAATAGTAGTTATAGAACTGTATTAATGCCAATTCTTCCCAATTATTGCAAAGGAACAACATGGTTTTCCGACCCGTTTGACACTCATAATTTGAACAATGTGGGGCTTGCCAAGATGCTGGAAAATTCTAAAGTTCTACCACAAACCCCCTATGAATAGCGCGTCTACGTCAGCGGGCTCTCCAACAGCATAAGGATGTCGCTAAGGCTGGCCTGCAGTTTATCCGATTGCGTCGCTGCCATTGGCGGCGTGGTGGCGGTTTACCTGGTGGACCTCACCAAATGCCCGTGGGGTGTGTCCGGCATCTTTTCCCCGGTCAAGCGGACAAGATCGTGCTAATTTTTTCCAAAGCATAGATATAGGTGTCTTTCCAAATCGGCTGACCTTGGTCGTCTTCCCAGAAGAAGACGTTTTTCTCCAGGTGAGCAGTCCGGGTGAAACCTAGTTTTTCCAATAATCTCCACGAGCTTTGATTTTCAGGGTCGCATTCAGCATAGATCCTGATAATGCCGCCTGAAAACGCCTCTTGGATCAAAGCCTCGCAACTCTCCTTTGCGTAACCCTGGTTCCAATAATCCTTGTTGAACACGAAGCCGATCTCAAGAGCGTTGTTCTCCCGTATTCCGAGATAAACATTTCCGATTAATTTACCGTTGGATTTGAGTTCCACCGCGACCATCTCATTAGAAGCAATTCGGCGATCAAGCTCCTGGCGAACCTCGTCCAAGGTCATTGGTCGGTAAGGTTCAAACCTGACGACTTCCGGGTCAGACAGGTACTCAAAGAGGTCCAACAGGTCATCTTTGGCATATCTGCGCAGGTTCAAACGCTCAGTTTCCATCATCAATCTTCGAAGTCCAAAAAAACTGCCACTGACTCTCACCGCCTGTTTCAATGATGCTGACTGCTTAGGATTAATCCGCCAGAAGTCCTTTTAGCTCCGTCAGAATGTCCACGGGAGTGGGGTCCTCACCATATGCCAGGGCGAGATAGTAAGCAACGTAGTCGCCAAACTGGAGCAAGCTGAACATCTGCGCCAACCTCCCCTTGCCACGCGCGCGCACGCTATCCACCGCAACGCCCGCCTCCAGCAAGAAGCCCTGGCTGTACTCAATGCGTTTGCGGTTGCGTTCATGATCGAAATCAGAGCGCAAGAAGATTGCTGAAGTGTGTTCATAAAGGCTTTCAGGATGGCGCAGCCCTGCCAGGGCATTGTGATTCATCTCCGGGATGCCCTCAAAGGCTGCCCAGGCTTTGGCAAGTTCATTTATTTCCGACTTCCAGCGCCTGGCGATCACTTCCATCTCACCCGTTCCATAAATGACGATGTTCCGTTCCAGCAATTGCCCTGCCAGCCTCTTGGCAGGATTTTGCGATACGGGGCTCTCCTTATCCAATTTCGCAATGCCTTCTGCGAGAACTGCCGCGGCTTCCTCAATCGCCTGGGATTGATCATCGATCAGACCCAAACGGAAAAAAAGCGCCAGCAGCAGCCCGACCGTCCAGCCGATGGCTGTGCGTGGCTGCCCAACATGATCGAATTTCCAGCAAGGTTTTCCTGTTTCTATTGAAAGATCAGCCAGCTTTCCGCCGGTACAGATACTCATCAGAGTGCAATCCCGCTTCAATGCTTCCTTGAAAGAACTCAGGGTTTCTTCAGTATTGCCGGAATGGGAGGAGCAGACCACCAGCGTCTTGGGTCCCTTTGCCCAGCCGGGCAGACCGTAATTGCGATGCGCTATGACCGGAATGGGTAGTTTGTCTGCCAGGTAAGCGGTAGTGAAATCGCCGCCAATGGCTGATCCGCCCATACCGCAAATGACCACCTGCCGCATGGTTGCAGCCTCAGGAATCTCCATCTGCAATCCAAGCTCCCAGCCTGCTTTAAGGTCAGCTCCTTGCGCTTCAATTGCGGCATTCATATCCTGTGGGTCAAAAGGGTTTACTTCACTCATTACAGTCTCCGGTTGGTTTGATGCCTAATCTTATCTTAAAAAACAGTGCTGGCTGAGTTTCTGCTTGTCGATCAGGGCGTGGGACTGGGCGAGGGCGTGGCTGTGGGCAGTTCGACCACCACGATTGAGACGTAAAAAGGTGTATCGGCGTTCATCCCCAATCCGAAAAGCGAATCGTCAGGCGCTTGCAGCATCCAATTGCTGCGGTACTCGCCCAGCTGAAGGGGAGCTGTAAATGCAACGCTCAGGTCAATCGCCTGCCCCGGAAGCACCTCTCCTGGCAGGAATTGCTCGTAAGCAGCGCCGAGGGAATTTTGCGAATAGAACACCAACTTGTAAAGACGGGTCCACTTGCAGGACCCTGAATTGACCAACCTCCAGGTTTTGGTGAAGCTTTCTCCGGCAGCTATCCGGGTCCCATCCGGAATGGTGAGATCGAATGGCGTACCCATGCCCGCCCGATTGCAGTTTGCCTCAGGGGTGGGAGTAGCCGCTTCTGTCGGCGTGCGGGCGATGGTGGAGATCACGGTTGGCAGTGGCGTATTGGTCGCGGTCGGCAGCGGAGTGAAGGTGGCGCTGGGCTGCGCGGCTTGCGTGAGCACTGCAGCCTGCGTGACTTCGAAGACCGAGGTCTGCATCAGTTGATCCAGGTTGGGGGTGGGAGGAAGCTCAGTCGGGGTCAGCGTCTGCGGCATGCAGGCGGAAACCATCCCCAGGAAAACGAGTAAGACAATGACCAAGCGGTGGTGCATAGTTAAATTGTAATGCAAAGTGGCAATTTGCAGCCCCATCCATGATCGTGCCGGCGTCTTGCGAAGCACCCCAGCGCTAAAAGCGCGTGTGGGCACGCCGCGCACGGGATCTGACCGAAGGTCTCCACTTGGTTTTGGACGCCAAAGGCGAGAATCTGTGCTCGGGCGGAGCCCGGCACAATCGCAAATTAATGAGCGCAATCCTTCGTACGGAGGGGGGTGTATTTCCTCCACTGTCTTCCAGATATGGAGTGTAACCGGCTGGACAGAAGACATGCATTTCGTAGGCCGGCTTCCGCAGTTGAAGCCGGCTTGGGTTTATGGCAATGGATTGCCGGATTGAAGAACGCAATCCGGCCTACGAAAAGATGTACCCTCTTGGTTTTCCTCACTTGAAGCCGGCTTGGCATATTCCGTGAATGTTTTTACCGCAAATCTTGACTGATTTTTCCTCTCGCTCTAAGCACGCATTAGCGTAGGTCAGGTTGCGGGGCCTGCCCCGTGTATTTGTGCGGGGCCTGCCCCGTGTCTTTGTGCGGGGTTCAACCTGACATCACGAACCTAAATATGGTTCTTTTTTGATTTTGCATATGCTCATCTCGTAACGTTCAACTGCGGAACCTGACCTACACTGATCGTGCCGGCGTCCTCGCCGCGCACGGGATCTGACCGAAGGTCTCCACTTGGTTTTGGACGCCAAAGGCGAGAATCTGTGCTCGGGCGGAGCCCGGCACAATCGTGGGCGAAAAAAATGGATTGAAACCTGCGTGTAAGCCCGCAGGATAAGAGCGGGATCCAGTCCGCTTAGGTCAGGTTGCGGGGCCTGCCCCGTGTATTTGTGCGGGGTTCAACCTGACATCACGAACCTAAATATGGTTCTTTTTTGATTTTGCATATGCTCATCTCGTAACGTTCAACTGCGGAACCTGACCTACACTGATCGTGCCGGCGTCCTCGCCGCGCACGGGATCTGACCGAAGGTCTCCACTTGGTTTTGGACGCCAAAGGCGAGAATCTGTGCTCGGGCGGAGCCCGGCACAATCGTGGGCGAAAAAAATGGATTGAAACCTGCGTGTAAGCCCGCAGGATAAGAGCGGGATCCAGTCCGCGTAGGTCAGGTTGCTCTTTCAACCTGACAACACGAACCTCAGCATGGTTCTTTTTTTATTTGTGCAAAGGTTCATCTCAAGGCGACGGTTGGCATGGGTTCTGTGATGCCATACTCTTCGAGCACGATGACACGCCCTGCCAACCATCGCTGCCTCCCTGTACCCCCTCCATAACTTGCCGATTTTGGGTGGGCAAGGTATAGTTACCAATCATCTGAGAATCAATACCGGAGACACTTTTATGTCCGTTGAAAGCCTGGCATTCCCCGTCAAAACCCGCAACGACCGTTGGCTCGATAAAGCCGTTTTTCCCTGGTGGCCAAATTTCACAGTCGAACAACTGCTGATCGCCCTCATCATCATCCTCACCCTCATCACGCGCTTCTACGATCTTGGCGCGCGCACCATGGCGCATGATGAGATCAACCATGTCGTTCCAGCCTACACCATCGAAAATTACGTCTATGACCCCGTAACGCACGGACCGTTCCAGTTCCATGCCCTGGCGCTTTCGTACTTCCTTTTCGGCGATTCAGACTTTTCGGCGCGAGTGCCAGCTGCCCTTTTTGGCATCGGGGTGGTGATCTTCACGCTGTTTGCCTGGCGCCGTTACCTCGGCAGGGTTGGGTCGCTTTGCGCTGCCACCCTGTTTATGATCTCGCCGTACATCCTCTTCTACAGCCGCTACACCCGCAACGAAATCTTCATTGTCTTCTGGGGGCTCGTGATGCTTTGGCTCTTCCTGCGCTACATGGAAGACGGAAAGGCAAAGTGGCTTTACTGGCTGACCTTCATTATGGCTATGCACTATGCCGACAAAGCCACTTCGTATATTTTCACAGCCGAAGCGTCCATTTTCCTGGCGTTATTGTTCATTTATCAATCTTTGCGCCAAAATTGGAAGTCCGAAAATTCAAAAAATCGTTTCCAAATCGCTGTGGTGCTAACCCTTGCGCTGATTTTCGTAACCCTCGGCGTGTATGTGCTCGGCAGGACCCCTGCCCCGATGCAGTCGGGGATCGTTCCACCCGAAGCCGGAGTTGAAGGTGTTAACCACCTGATCAACTCAAAACTGCCCTTGTACGCAGCCGGCGGGGCAACAGGCCTCTCGGCTATTGCCGCGATTGTTCTCCTCGTCCAGGGGCTTGGATGGGAGCAAATCCGTTCTTCCCGAACTTTTGACTTGATTGTCCTGCCGTTGATTCTGATCCTTCCCCTCCTGGTGGCTATTCCGCTGATGCTCCTGGGTTTCGACGCCACAGATTACTCCCAGACTGGCATCATTCGGTCCGGAGTTGTCTTCGCCATTCTGATCGCGATCTCAATCTTTCTGGGCATGCTCTGGAACAGAAAATCGTTCTTGCGAAGTGCAGCCATTTTTTGGGGTATTTTCATCATCTTTTACACGACATTTTTCAGCCATGGAGAGGGCTTTTTCAAGGGCATCGTCGGCGCGCTGGGTTACTGGATGCAGCAGCAAGCGGTTGAACGCGGCACGCAGCCGCTTTACTACTACGCCTTGGTTCAGATCCCCGTTTACGAGTATTTGCCTGCTTTGGGGACGATCTTTGCGCTTGTAATTGGTTCTGTTCGCAAACTTTTCTCCGCCAGTGTGGATGAACCTTTCTGCCACCTTGATTCTGTGCCAGTCGAATCCGAACAGGATCTGGCAGCCGCAATGGATGCTGAGGTCGAGCAAATTCCTGTTTCAGGCGAGGAAACCGAACTCGCCTTGTCCCCGGAAGCGCAGATTGTTTCAGAGGATTTGCTGCTTGATGAAGACCTGCCTACTGAAGAAACTGAGCAGGAAAAATCAATTCCCAATGGTGTATTTGGTCGATTCTTCACCGACCCACCGATGGATACAAGCCGCGCCAAGGAGTTACCCACACTCGCCCTGATGCTTTTCTGGTCGGTGATGAGCTTGCTGGCATTTTCTTTTGCTGGCGAACGCATGCCCTGGCTTACCACCCACATCACCATGCCCATGATCCTGACCACAGGCTGGGGTTTGGGCTACCTGATCGAGAAAATTAACTGGCAGGAGGTGCGAGAAAAACGAGGCTGGCTGGTTTTGCTTTTGAGCGGCGTTTTCCTGGTTGCCTTTGGCAGTTTGCTCGGCAGCTTGCTGGGCAATGAGCCGCCTTTCCAAGGTAAAGAACTCCTGCAACTCCAGGCAACCAGCGATTTTCTGCTTGCTTTGGTAGGCACCCTCGGTACTGGGGCCGGCTTGTTTGCCCTGCTGAAAAATTGGGGGGGCGCAAACTTCTGGAAAGCCGCCCTGCTGGCATTTTTCGGGCTGCTCACTCTTCAAACTGCCCGAACAGCCTATCGCTCTGCTTACATCAATTATGACAATGCCATGGAGCTTTTAGTTTACGCGCATGCCACGCGCGACATGAAAGACACCGTCGAGCAGATCGAAACCATCTCAAAACGGCTCTATGGGGACAAAACCATTAAAGTTGCGTACGACAACGATGTGCGCTACCCCTATTGGTGGTACATGCGCGATTATCCCAACAAGGTCGACTTTGACACCAACGTTACCAAGTCGCTTCAGGATTCCCCCGTTATCGTGGTTGGCTCCTCGAATTTTTCGAAAATTGAGCCGGTAGTGCGCGATGGATACTACCGCTTTGAGTACAAGCGCATGTGGT
This sequence comes from uncultured Anaerolineaceae bacterium, assembly GCA_964434665.1. Taxonomy (GTDB): domain Bacteria; phylum Chloroflexota; class Anaerolineae; order Anaerolineales; family Anaerolineaceae; genus Mesolinea. The sequence continues at coordinate 32,016 of CAYSVX010000009.1, read as the reverse complement.
GGCCTAACGAATCACTTTACCGCGACTGGTCGGTTGCGAGCGTCCTGCGGGATTGGAAAGATCCAGCCAAACGCTCTGCCATTTGGCAGGTCTGGTTCAACCGCGACTACACGCAGTACGCTACCGCCTTCAACAACCCATCCCTGACCATTGCCACCTGGTCGCCCAGCGACAACGCGCGCATGTACATCAAAAAAGATGTCGCCGCCATGATCTGGGAGTACGGCGTCAGCCCTGAGCCCGAAGCGCCGCGCGTGGACCCCTACGCAGGCAACAGCATTAGCCTTGAACCCTTGAGCGTGATCAATTTTGCGGGCGATACCACCTTCAACGCTCCCCGCGATATCGCCACGGCTGCGGATGGCAGTCTTTACGTGGCTGACTCGCGCAACCACCGCATCGTTCACCTTGACTCGCAGGGCTTGTTCCTCAACGCCTTTGGCGGTTACGGCAATGTGATGGACGGTGACATTCCCGGAGGACTCATGAACGAGCCCTGGGGCGTCGCGGTTGGTCCTGACGGCAATGTCTATGTCGCGGACACCTGGAACCACCGCATCCAGGTCTTCACGCCGGATGGGCAGTTCCTGCGGATGTGGAGCGTCTTTGAAGTCAACGGGCTGCCGGATGGCTTCTGGGGTCCCCGCGGGATTGCCATTGACCAAACCGGGCGTGTCTTTGTGACCGACACCGGCAAGCAGCGCGTGGTGGTCTTCGACTCAAACGGCACCTACCTGAACCAATTTGGCAGCCTGGGTCTCGAAGCCGGCAACCTGGATGAACCAGTTGGGATCGAGATCAGTCCAGACGGCAAGATTTATATCGCCGACACCTGGAATTACCGTGTGCAAGTCTTTGAACCGGACCCAAGCGGGCTGCAGTTCCGCTCAGCCAAACTTTGGGAAGTGGACGCCTGGAGCTCGGACTCCCTGGACAACAAACCCTTCCTGGCGCTGGATAAAGACGGCAACGTCTTCATAACGGATCCTGATCGCGGGCGGGTGATTAGTTTTGATAGCGAAGGCAGTTTCAAAGTTTTGTGGGGCGGGTTCGATAACAGCTATCTGATGGGAGTCATCAGCGGCATCGCCACCACCGCCGACGGCAAGGTTTGGGTGTCCGATTCCACCAGTAACGCCCTGCTTCTTTTCCAACCGCCTGAGTGAGGATTATCACGCTTTTTATGAACGGGTGAAGGTATAATTACAACTTAACACTTAGTGAGAGTAAAATCCCACTGGAAAACCTGAGGAATTGGTATGCATTTGGGGAAATTTGAGATCCTCAATGAAGTTGGACGCGGTGGTTTTGGTACAGTCTACCGCGCCAATGATACGACCCTCGACCGCATCGTTGCTCTAAAAGTCCTCCATAAACAATATATTTCTGACCAAAAGTTCATCGAGTCCTTCAAGCGTGAAGCCAGGTCGATGGCTAAGGTTTCGCATCCGAACGTGGTGCAGATCTTTGAGGTTGGAGAGCTGGACCAACAAATTTATATCGCCATGCAATATTTTGACGGCGGTAGTCTTGAACAGAAAATCCAGGCTGAGGGACCTCTGCCCCTCAAAGATGCCATCCGCATGCTCAACCAGGTTGCCCGAGGGTTGGAAGCTGGTCACAAAATTGGTCTGATTCACCGCGATGTTAAACCTGCCAACATCCTTTACAGCCAAAGCGGCTACATTGCCATTAGTGATTTTGGCGTAGTAAAATCCATCGAGCAAGGCTCTCCTGAGACAACCAATTCCTTCAATCAATTTACCGGCTCACCCTATTACATCCCACCAGAGGTCTGGCAATCAAAAGCCAACCTCTCACCTGCCGCGGATGTATACAGCCTTGCCTGTGTGTTGTATGAAGCCCTGACCGGCGAGATCCTTTTTACCGGGGAGACCTATGAACATGTGCTCACCCGCCATGTACTCGAGGAACCGGTTTTCAGCCAGTCTCTCCCCGGGAACCTTGCGGAACTTCTGACCGTTGCCCTGGCAAAGAACCCAAGCGATCGTCATCAGACCATGAATGATTTCCTGATGGCCACCAGGGCGGCGCTAGAAGGCAAAAAGGGGAAATCGGAAAAAATAGAGCCGTCTGGTAAAAGCGATGTGGTCAACGAGCTTCCAAAACCGCTCGCACCCGGAGAAATCACCTTTGACCAATTAGTCCGGCAGGCGCAGCGCCGCAACGCGCCCCAAAACCAGGCTGCCAAGCCCGCTCCTCAAACATCTCCCGTCCAGCCGGTGATAGAGACCAAACACCCCACCCAAGAACCTCCCAAAAAACCGGTTGAACCAATAGTACCTGTAAAACAAAAAGTATCAGACCTCCCGACACCCTCCAGGGTGCCACCCCAGCCGCAATCTTTGCCACAAACACCCAAACCTAAACCCAGCAGCGCAAATTTCAGACCCCTCACTGATTTGCCCTCTGGCGGTTCCAAAAAGGCAGATTCCCATCCTGTTTCAGTGGCTGGGAAATCGGAGAGTAAAGACTTACTGGAAACCATCCAGCAAGCTTACAAAGACGAACCAGCCCAAACCAGCCAAATGCGGGGCACTCAAACCTCAAAAAAGACAAATGTCCTCATACCCCTGTTCATTTTCTTCGGTTTACTCGCGATTATTTCTGTGGGTTTGGTTTATCGCTTTTTGATATTGCCTTCACAAGCTAATCCGATCGCCAAGCTTGAGGCAACCCAGCCACCTGCACCAACCACTGAAGCTGTTGCATCAAGTTACAGAAAAAAAGACGCGATGGAGATGGTCTACGTGCCTGAGGGTACTTTTGAGATGGGCAGCGATGCGGGGGATGATGACGAGAAACCTGTGCGACAGGTTTTTGTGGATGGCTACTGGATTGACAAGTACGAGGTGACCAATAGGCAATATGCACAGTGCATAGCGGTGGGAGTTTGTAGCGCGCCGAATAGTACCAGTTCATACACGCATCAAGAATATTTTGGCAATTCTGCCTTTGATGATTACCCTGTCGTTCATGTGTCCTGGCACCAGGCAAGGGAGTATTGCCAATGGACGGGAGGAGACCTGCCCACAGAAGCCCAGTGGGAAAAAGCCGCCCGCGGAACAGATAGCCGGGAGTACCCCTGGGGAAATGAACCCCCTGACTACAGTAGAGCCAATTACGATCTGAGCATAGGGGATACAACTGCAGTTGGCTCCTATCCACCAGGCGCCAGCCCTTATGGAGCCATGGACATGGCAGGCAATGTTTGGGAATGGGTTCGGGATGGATTCGCGGCTTATGGAGCTTACGATGCGTACAACCCTGTTGGTGAAGTAAATACTCCTTACCGCACGATTCGCGGTGGAAACTATTTTGATCTTCCCTCTGCCATCCGCTCTGCCTATCGCTTTTATGGAGAACCCACCCTCTCAGGTTACGACATTGGCTTCCGCTGCATCCTGCCCCCGACAACTTCGGAACTGAGCTCGACCAAGATTAAACTAGCCAGCCTGTCTGATGCAAGTAAACCAGCCTCGACACCTCTTGGGCAACCGCAAGCGCCAACTCTCGAACCCACGCCAACGAGCTTCATAGGTCAGGCGGGCATAGAAATGGTATTTGTGCCAGCTGGCAGCTTCATGATGGGTAGTGAAGAGGGACCAGAGAGTGAAAAACCTGTTCACGAGGTTTATCTGGATGCATATTACATTTTCAAATACGAGGTCACCAATGCGCAATATGAACAATGTGTCGAAACAGGTGCGTGTTTGGCGAATGGAGGGACTTCATCCACAACGCGCGAAAATTATTACGGAAATCCCAATTTTGCCAACTACCCGGTTATCTGGGTAAACAGGACTGACGCAGTCATTTTCTGTCAAGAATTAGGAGGGTCATTGCCCACTGAAGCCCAGTGGGAGAAAGCTGCCCGGGGAACAGATGGAAGAACGTATCCCTGGGGAGAGGAGTTGGACGGTAACAAAGCCAACTTATGTGATAGCAACTGCGAGCTTGAATGGAAAGGAAAAGGTACCGAATTAAACGATGGATATCTAGACACTGCTCCGGTGGGCAGCTACCCGCAAGGCGTGAGTCCGTATGGCGCGATGGACATGGCAGGCAATGTGGCAGAATGGGTGTCTGACCGTTATTCGGAAACATATTATTCCACATCGCCCTCTGAAAACCCCACTGGTCCAAAGTTCGGATATGCTACGCTGCGTGGTGGTAGCTTTTTTGGCGATTGGCAGCTCTTGCGTGCGGCATTACGCACTGGTCCTATGTCCTCCGATTATGTAAGAGAACCAGATCTTGGTTTTCGTTGCGTTATCCCACCTGAAAACTTCCGGCCTAGCACCAGTATTCGAAGAGAACAAGATGGTGCAACAATGGTTTACGTCCCTGAAGGCAGTTTTGAGATGGGCAGCATAACAGGTTCTGATGATGAAAAACCCATTCACGAGGTTTTTCTAGAAGCGTTCTATATCGATAGACTTGAGGTCAGCAACTCCCAATACGAAAGATGCGTCAATGCAGGTCAATGTGACCCCCCGATAGACACATCATCTGTCACACGCTCCAAATATTACGGGAATTTCAGTTATATTAATTATCCAGTAATTAATGTCAGCTGGTACAACGCCCGGGAATATTGCATTTGGGCAGGTGGAAGGTTACCCACCGAGGCGGAATGGGAGAAAGCCGCTAGGGGAAATGATGGCAGAAAATATCCGTGGGGAAATGGATACCCAAACTGCAGTCTGACAAATTTTTATAACGAAGCCTCAGGTTCTCATTGCGTTGGCGATACCAGCAGTGGGGACAGTTACATATCAGGTGCCAGTCCATATGGTGCATTAAATATGGCAGGCAATGTGGGCGAGTGGGTAAACGACTGGTACGGGAAAGACTACATCAACCCCGAACCTGTTAGTAATCCGATGGGTCCTACTTCTGGGGATAGCAAAGTGATACGAGGTGGGGGATGGAGCGATCCTCCATTCGGCTTGGTCTCGACTTTCCGAAGCTATGCCGCACCAGACTCCTTCATCGGTGTGGGTTTTCGCTGCGTTCTGCCTGAACCTTAATCTAATGCAAATTTTTCGGAGCTGATCTCAAGTTTCTGCGGTTATAATAACAATACATCAACCTTGAGTGGAAGGGGAGGTCTGCGAAAAGCAGGGGAATGGCAGATATAAAACTGGGAAAATTTCAGATAATCGAAGAGATTGGTCACGGCGGCTTTGGTACTGTCTACCGTGCCAACGATGTCACTCTCGACCGCATCGTCGCCCTTAAGGTGCTCCACCAACAATACCTTTCTGACCAGGTTTTTATAAAATCCTTCATGCGCGAAGCCAGGCTGATGGCTAAGGTCTCGCATCCTAATGTAGTGCAGATTTTTGAGGTCGGTGACCTCGAAAGCCAGATCTACATCGCTATGCAGTATTTTGACGGCGGCAACCTTGATCAAAAAATCCAGGCTGGCGGACCGCTGCCCCTCAGGGATGCCATCCGCATGCTCAGTCAGACAGCCCGCGGGCTCGAGGCTGGGCATAAGATCGGGCTTGTCCACCGGGATGTAAAACCTGCCAATATCCTCTACAACCATGAAGGGTATGTGGCCATTAGCGACTTCGGAGTCGCCAAATCCATCCAGCAGAGCTCTCCCGAGACTACCAACTCCTTCAATCAATATGCCGGCACCCCTTACTATATTCCGCCCGAACTATGGCAATCCGAGGGCAACCCCTCCCCTGCCGCGGATGTCTACAGCCTTGCTTGCGTTTTCTACGAAGCCCTGACCGGCGAGATCCTCTTCGCCGGCGAAACGTACGAACACGTTCTTACCCGCCACGTTCTTGAAGCGCCGGTCTTTAGCAAGCCCTTGCCTGAGAGTTTGGTGGATACGCTAAATGTTGCCCTGGCTAAAAACCCCAGCGACCGCTACCAGACCATGCACGATTTTTTGGCAGCGGTCAGAGGAGCGCTCGAAAACCGACCGCGCAAATCTGTCCCGGCGCACGCAACGCCAGACCCTTCCAACCTGGTTGAAGGGCTGCCAAGACCGCTGGCTCCTGGCGAGATCACCTTCGATGAACTGGTCAGGCGTTCTCAGCGCAAAACCACCGCCCAAAGCCCGGTTGCCAAACCCGCGCCAATCAGCCGACCAACTCCCGCGCCACCAACACCGACGAGCCCCACAGCACAGCCTCTAAGGCAGAAAACTGAGCCTGAGCCCAGCAGCAAACCAAAGACTCCTGTGGTGATCCCAATCATCAGCCGGCCTCCAAAAGCAGAACAGCCTCCTGAACCAATCGTTGAACACACGCCTGCTCCAGAAGTGCTCGAGACGGAGCCCGGGGAGATATTGCCAGGATTCGCCCCGGAACAAAATGAAGCATCAAGCCTTGAAGCTTTTTTGGAAGGTGAGAGCGTCGAAAATTTCTTCAACCAAACCTCCCAAGCGCCCCTCGAAGACGAATTATTAGCATTCCAGGAAGCGGAAGAAGTCGCTCTGCAAACAGAGAATCAGGATGACAGTTCGATCCTTGATGATTGGCTCGCCAAAGAACCAGCTTTCGAGGAGCCACCTTCACTCGAAATACCAAGCGCGGATGTGTTTGAAGATGTGCCACAGATATTGGAATCAGAGAGGGTTGCGGGATCAGGCGACAGTGCTGAATCGGAAGCCGAAGCTTCTCAAATCCTCTTTAAGGATGAGATTACTAGCGACACAGACGTCGAAACACCAGTTGAAGCTGAGCTAATTATTCCTGCTGAGCAAAGCCTCCTAGACATGGACCTGGAAATACAGCCAGAACCAGATCAGGTTGAACCCACTCCGGAAGCAAATAGCTCTCCAACGCAACACACACCGGACCAATCGGCAATCACTTCTTCACACAAGAAGGCGGCAGCGGAAAGCAAGCTTAAAAATGAGGTTGTCCTCGAAACAACCGTAGAAAGACCTCAGCCAACCAAAGGTATCACGTCATCAAGGGACGCGCGTGCCCAGACCCTCAAGGATCGGCAAGGACTACTGGCTCACAACGCGGCCACCAGTAAGTTTGACCAAAACCCCCAAAAAAATGCAGTAAAAGAGCCTGAAAAGAATCCCAAGCTGGTCCTGATGCTTGCCTTTGGCGGAGTTGCCTTGATTGCTTTGGCATTCCTGGTTTTCTCTGGTCAGGCGGGCAGTCTGTTTGGCGGAGGACCGAGCAGCACCCCGACCTTCACCCTGACACTGCTTCCCAGCAACACCGCAGCAGCTCCTGTTATCCTCCCGACCCGCGCAAACACCGCGACCGCCGCTGTTAGCAGCACGATGACAAGCACCCAAACCAGCCCTACAGCGACAATCCAGTCGCCTACTCCAACCGAGACTGCGACATCGACGCCTTACCCAACCGATAGACCAACAGACCGGCCCACCAATCCCCCGAATCCCCCGACTGCCAGACCCACGGACCGCCCCACCAATCCGCCAAGTCCCCCAACCGCAATTCCCACGAATCGGCCCACCAATACTCCAAAACCTCCCAACCCTACCCAACCGCCAGTGGTTACAACTGCACCTGTACCACCCACCAGGCCTCCCACACCCATACCACCCTAAACCGTCACTTTTTTATTGGGGTGTTGAGAACACTAAACCATGAATAAATTAGAGGGAAAGATGAAAAGAATAGCTGTATTGTTTTTTGCCATCACACTGCTTTTTGGAGCATTTAGCAGCGCTGTACTGGCTCAGGCGCCCGATGAAAATAACCCGCAGGACCTGACCTATTACTTCCGCCGCAGTTGGGGGGGAGAGGGAGATTACCTGGCCGATCCCTGGGGCATTGCCGTTGCGGATGACGGTCTGATTTATGTGACCGATATACGACTCAGTCGGATCACGGAAATCACACCGGGAATCAATACTTTTCGTTCGATTGGCGGGTACAGTTTTTGGGATCCAGCGAAGTTTTCTACCCCTGAAGACATTGCATTTTCAGAAGACGGTACGTTTTTTGTGGTGGATAGCGGAATGAACCAGGTAAAGCAATTCACCAGAACTGGTGAGTTGCTCAACTATTGGGGCAGCAGGGGGCAGGACCCTGGCGAATTTGAACAAGCAAGGGCTGTGGCAATAAGCAACACCGGGAAAGTTTATGTTGCTGATTTAGGTAACAGTCGTATTCAAGTCTTCGATTTGGCAGGAAATTTCATCACCACCTGGGGTAGTTATGGGAGTGGAAATGGCGAGTTTATTTACCCCAGGGGCATCGCGACGGACTCCACAGGGAATGTGTATGTGGTGGACGAACATAACCATCGCGTGCAAAAATTTTCTGAAACCGGGACCTTTTTGCTCACATGGGGAAACCCTGGGTCTGGGGATCTCCAGTTCCAGAGGACCACTGGTATCGCGATTGACACAAACGACCTTGTCTATGTGATGGACGCTGGTAACGCCAAGGTCAAGGTATTCAACACCGATGGAGAACTCCAAAGCTCAATTCCATTGGAACACGATTACCAGTACCCGGAGTATCATTTCTCCAGTTTGACGGTAGATCGAAATGGGAATATCTTTTACTCAGAATCTCAGCCAAATTCTCTGGTAAAGATTTCTCCGAACGGTTTGAAATTGTATGAGTGGGGCGAAGGTCCCCGCCCTGAAGGCAGGTTTGATTACCTGCACGGGCTTGGGATCAATAGCCTTGGCAACGTGTTTGTCGCGGACCGATTCAATAATCGCATCCAGGTCTTCTCTCCCGACGGCGGCTTCCTTTATTCAATACCCGATGTCGAAGGACCCATCCATCTTGCCAGCGATTCTGAAGACAATCTCTATGTGACATGTAGCGATGATGGCGCAATTAAAAAATTCAACGCAGATGGAGACCTGATTAAAGAATGGGGCGGTGTAGGTTCCGGCGCTGGTTTGTTCCATACACCCTGGGCGATAGCTGTTGATAATGAAGGTTTTGTTTTTGTTTCCGACCATTACAACGAAAACATTCAAAAGTTCACCACAGAGGGTGATTTTGTCTCCTCCTGGGGTTCAAGTGGTTCAGGACCCGGGCAATTCTTTACGATAGAGGATATGTTTTATTCAAACGGCATCCTTTATGTACTTGATGGTAATAACTCAAGAGTGCAGTTATTCAACACAGTTGGTGAGTGGATAGCAACTTGGAATCATTCTGAGTTGTTCCATCCTTACGCGATCGCGAAAGCTCCAAATGGAGAATTTTTTGTGGCGAACTTTGATAGTGTGACTGTGTTTAATGCACAGGGCAACTATCTGTATCGCCGCTTCGCTCCTGGGAGTGAACCCTCTCAAGTGCGATCCCTGAAAGACATTATTTTTAGTGACGATGGCAATCTATATCTCTCGGATTCAGGAAATGAACGCATTCAGATGTTTACTCTTACTATTCCTGACCCTGATGATCAATCGGGATTGGTGCAGAACGGATTATTCGAAAGCCCTGAGGACTTAAAAGAATGGTCGTATTATGGAACGATTGCTCAAAACTCCGTGTCTTTGTCAGATGTGGCATTTGAAGGGGAGTTTTCTGTCAGGCTCGGGGTGCCAGTGCCACAGATCGAGCAAGGTATCAGCCAGGCTGTAGCAAGTTCCACGTTTTTTGTTGACCCTGCAATGATCCGTCCGTTATTACACTTTAACTACAAAATGTTCGTTAATGATAACCTCTTCTACTCTGATTTTCTCGTTGAAGTGCAAACTGGAGATGGGCGGTCGAACAAAGCCGTGGTACTCCACGATGGCTACCTGCCTTGCACCGGCAACTACGCTCCCCGCCCCGGACGGGATTTGGGCTGGCGGATGGGTAGCTTCGATTTATCGCCCTACAAGGGGCAGCACGTTCGTATCGTTTTTTCCAGCCGCAACCTCTGGCCAGATTCCCTCGGGATCTGGACGAACGTGGATAACGTCCGTGTGCTGGATGCCGGTCCACTTCCCCCCGCCGCGGGTCCTTACAAGCTAAATCTTCCGCTAGTACGTTACATGAAGTGCGACATTCCGGATTACGGACTATAAGGTGGCATCGAACGTTCGTTGTTTTATCATTAGGAGTATAAAATGGGCATAAAGACAAGAATTTCGCGTTGTTTGTTAATCATCACCCTCCTGCTTGGCTTGCTGCCAACCGCGAGCGTAAATTCAGTAGGTGAGACACCAGGGTCAGCGCTCGAACCATTGTTGCAAAATGGTAACCCTCCAATAACTGAGTCTGAGATTACCAGTTCTCCCTATGTCTTTCGACGTTCCTGGGGGGGTGAGGGTGACCAAATCATCTTTCCAGAAGGACTGCTGGTCGCTGATGATGGCACATTGATAGTTGCCAATGGTGCAATGAGTCGAATTACACTAATCAATCAACAGGACGATACAGTGAGAATCATCGGTGGCAATGGTAGAGAACCTGGAAGTTTCATTTGGCCTAATGACGTTGCCATGTTGGGGGATGGTACGCTTCTTGTTGCTGAAACTCAACGTATTCAACAATTTTCATTAGATGGAGCGTTGATAAACTACTGGGGAAGTTATGGCGCTGAGCCTGGTCAGTTCAGAAGAACGAGTGGCATAGCCGTTAGCAGTAATAATTACATTTACGTAACGGACAGTGAGCTCAACAGAATACAAAAGTTTTCTTCATCGGGTCAATTCCTGATGATGTGGGGTAGTACAGGGAGTGGTCCTGGTCAGTTCGTAGAACCAGGCGGCTTAGAGATTGATGACATCGGATACGTATATGTTCTTGACAGTGGTAATGATCGAATCCAGAAGTTTGACGCGAACGGAAACTTCATCTTAGAATGGGGGACGTTTGGGTGGGCAGATAATCAACTAATAAGTCCCAGTGCCATTGCCATAGATAATAATGGACACATTCTGGTAGCAGATTACAGCGCAAGAATTCGAATTTTTTCGACATCAGGTTCTTTCTTGGGTTACCTGCTTGACATTCCAGTCTTACCTGAAAAACAACCCATAGTCGGGGGGCTCGCGGTTGATGACAAAGGAGCAGTGTACGTTTCAATCCGCAACTATGATGAAATCAACAAGCACGCGCCGGACGGAAGATTTTTGCGAAAATGGGGGAGCAGCGAGACGGTTGCTGGTAAGTTTCCGTTTCCTCGTGAGGTAGCTCTCACGCCAACCGGCGATGTGTTAGTTGTCGATTCTATCAGTAACAGAATTCATGTGTTTTCTGCTTACGGAAGCCCCAAGACAACAATCGGCCAAACAGGGAGCGGACCGGGTGAATTCTCACAACCAACTGCGATAACTACAGATAATAATGGAAACATTTATGTTGCAGACCGTAACAATTTCAGGATTCAGGTTTTCGATCAGAACTGGAATTTCATCAGGGCGTTTGGCTCTGAAGGTGAACTGGATGGGCAGTGGCAATGTTTGGATTGTATTGCTGTGGATTCTGCCGGTAATATTTACGGACTCGACATTTGTACCGAAAAGGTTCAAAAATTCGATAATAATGGGCAGTGGCAACGCAGCTGGATTCCAGTACAGGGATCATCTAACATGGCAGCAGGTATTCATATTGGTCAGGATGACAACGTTTACGTTTCGGATGGTGTAATCCTTCAGTACGATAAAAACGGAAACTACCTGCGTTCATTTGGTGTTTATGGAGAAGGAATCGGTGAGATTTGGTCACCTTCAGGTATTCATGTAACGGCTGATGGCAATCTATTTATAACTCATTGGCCAAATGGTCAACTCATTGTTTTGAACTCATCAGGTGATTATCTTTATTCGATCGGCATGCCCGGCTTCGGTCCTGGTGAACTCAGTTTTCCAATTGATGTTGTAGTTACACCTGCTGGTACTGTTTACGTTGTAGATTATGGAAGTAAAGGGATCGAAGTATTCTCACCTCAAACTGTTCCACCCGACCCCACCACTGGTCTTGTTCTAAATGGTAGCTTAGAGTATGAACCTCCTTTAATGGAATGGACCTATGGCGGAAAATTGCCCGTTTTGCGCAGCACGATTGCCTCTCATGGGACCTATTCCATACAACTGGGTCAACCAGTCCTGCAAACTGAGCAGGGCATCGGATCAGCCTGGTCCTACACCAACCTTTACGTAGACCCCGCTTGGACCAGACCTATGCTCACCTTCAAATACCGCATGTTTGTCAATGACATCATGGATTATTCCGACTTTTTTGTCTCAGTTCAGGATGGAGCTGGCTTAAATCACCTTGCGACAGTTCTAAGGGATGGGTTTCAACCCTGTGTGCCCGGGCAACCCCCAGCCGCCGGGCAGGACCTTGGCTGGCGAAGTGGTCGGATGGATCTAAGCGCCTACAAAGGTCAGCACATTCGTATTGTCTTCTACAACCGCAACCTCTGGCCAGAATCCTGGGGGATTTGGACCAATGTGGACGATGTGCGCGTGCTGGATGCCGGTCCAATCCCGCCTGTCGCAGGTCCTTACAAGACCAACTTACCGCTCATCCAATACCTGAGATGCGATGTTTCCTCATTGTTAAATGGTGAAATGAGGGAAAGACCAACGATTGATTGATAAAATTGCGTAATTAAATAGCCCTTCTCAGGGCTATTTTTTTCACTCTATCATCGCCCGGTACAGCTCCAAATGCGCATGGCGGAGGACGGCGGGGTCCATCTTCTCGACTTTGCGGTCATAGGTCAGGTAGCCGTTGATTTCCGTCTCGATGTCGGTGGTTTGGGTGTAAATCACCACGGAAAGCCCCAGCGGGATCAGGGGTTTCACCTGTTCCTCCAACAGTCTCATGTAAGCCGAAGTGAGCGATGCAGAGTCCGGGTAGTGACCGTAACCAAAGCGTTTCTTTTCGGTGTAGACGTGCCCATCCACCTGCAGGGTGTAGCCGCCAAACTCCGTCACAGCCAAAATGCGCTCATCCGGCTGTGAAGCGCTCAGGGGTTTCATATAGACATGCCGGCTCTGAAAATCCCCCCCTCCCTGGTCAAACCAGCCCGAAGCGTGGTCCACCAGGCGGGTTGGGTCGTAACTCTTCACCCAGTAGGCAGTCTGAATAGCCTGGAATTGCCCCCAACTCTCGTTAAACGGCACCCACACAGCGATACAGGGGAAGTGGTAGAGGTTATCAATCAGTTGTTTCAGTTCCTGGTTATATTCTTCGCGATTTTCAGGATCTTCTCTGCCAAACCGGTGCAATCGGCGGATGTCGGAGCGGTGAATTCCCGAGGTAAATGTGAAAGCGACGATGGCGTCCTTGGTGGTACGCCCGCCATTGGGCATGTCCTGCCAGACGATCATGCCGAGGCGGTCGCAGGCGTAATACCAGCGTGCCGGTTCCACCTTGACATGCTTGCGGATCATGTTGCAGCCGATCTTTTTGGCGTATTCGATGTCAAAAAGCATGGCTTCCTCAGATGGAGCAGTGTAAAGCCCTTCAGGGAAGTAACCCTGGTCCAGTGGACCGAACTGAAAAATGGGTTCATCATTCAGCGTGAAGCGCCAGAAGCCCTTCCCATCGCGGACCTTGCCAAACTTGCGCATGCCAAAGTAGCTGCCGACTTCGTCCACCACCACTCCGTCAACCTTGAGCGTGAGAGTAAGGTCGTAAAGGTAGGGATGATCGGGATGCCATTTTTTTGGGTCCGGGATGTGCAGCAGTATCTGGCTAGCATAAGTCACATTGCCGCATGCCACTTCCTGGCCATCAAAAGACGCAACTGCTTCCAGCTCAATCTCAGATGGTTCCACCGCGTTAGAAAAGGCTACCTCAATTAAAAGATTACTTGCGTCCATTTTGGGTGTCAGCTTCAAGCTGTGGATATGCTGCTGGGGCAGAACCTCCAGCCAGACCGTCTGCCAGATGCCCGAAACGGATGTGTACCAAATGCCACCAGGCGCGAGGCGCTGTTTACCCTTTTGGTGCAGTTCCGTATCGGTGGCATCGGTGCAGGCTAAGACCAGCTCGTTTTCTCCCTCAAGCAGGAAGCTCGTGATGTCAAAACTGAACGGCAAATAGCCGCCCCAGTGCTCCCCCACTTTGCTGCCGTTTATCCACAACTCGCAGGCGTAGTCCACCGCGCCAAAGTGCAAGTGCACCACTTCATTGTCATCGTGCTTCACTGTAAAGCTGCGGTGGTACCAGATCTTTTCGTCCGGCTGAAGGACGTGCTCCACACCCGAAAGTCTTGATTCCGGGGCGAAAGGCACCAGGATTTTTTCCTCGAAAGCTGCAGGCTGAGGGTCTGCCAAATTCTGTATGGCACAATCCCACCAACCGTTGAGGTTCTGCCAGTTTCCACGGACCAGCTGTGGGCGGGGGTACTCGGGCAAAGGGATCGGCTGCTCAACCTTCCAGGGCGTAGTCAATTTGTTATAGACCAGATCAGGCATTTGGTTCCTCGTTTACATGCTGCATTTTATCAGATCGAATAAATGCCAGGGGGATCAACGCCAGCAGCCCTAAAACCGCGCCGACTTGGAAAATCAGGGGCACCGGAATGAAGCCTGCTTGACCATTGAGCTCGGTTGGAATGCCAAAGCTTCGAATCAGAGCTGAACCGATGCCTGGGCCAACCAACATTGGCAGCAAGACCAGGAAGATCATCCGGATACCTAGGAATCGTCCACGGCTTTCTGCTGGCAACAAGTCTTTCAACCAGGACATGGCAGCTATTGACGCAGACATATTGAACATTTGCCAGGCCAGCCCAGCCAGGGCAAGCAGCGGGATGCTGCGGACGAACGAAAAGGCGAAACAGCCCTGGCAAGTAAGCAGGATCGAGATCGCCATCATCAGACGCTTGTTTATCTTGTCTGCCAAAATGCCAAGAGGGATGGCAGCAATGGCGCTTCCAATGATCACCGCTCCGCCAACAATGGCGTATTCCGTCTTGCTAACACCGATGAAGTTGTTGATGTAAATGATCATGTACGGAAAAGCTACCTGGAAGCCAACTCCGAGCAGCATAGATGAAATTAGGATGATGAAGAGTTTTGAGTTTTCCCGCAGGGTTGCAAGGCGGAAGAGCTCCCGGATCTCCTGCCAAATTCCCTTTTCACTCCTCGGCAGATTGTTGCTGGGCTGGTCGGGCAAAAACCCACCGGCAAGCAGACCCACCACCATCACAATCCCTCCAAGCACGTAGAAGAAAGTGAAATAACCCACACTGTCGATCAACGCGCCAGCCGCCACTATGGCTACCAACTGGGCGATGAACAAGCTGAGGCTGAGTACGCCTTCCACCCTGCCGCGCTGGTCCGCTGGAGCCACATCCGCTGTCCAGGCGTTAAAGGCAGCGTCGTTGGCCGTTGAACCAAAGAATGTCATTATGCAGTCAAGCAATACCACCATCATGATTGCCAGGGAGATGTTTTTGATCAGGGCAGTCGTCGGGAAGACCGCTGTCATCACACCCCACAGGATGTAACCAAACAGAATGTACGGTTTGCGCCGACCCCATTTTGTGCGGGTGCGGTCACTGAAGGTGCCTATGAAAATGGTGGTGAGGGTCGCAACAATCGCGCTTGCAGCCACCATCCAGGAAACCGGCCGGGGATCAGGGGTGATAGTATCGAACACGAAAGTGTTGAACCAGGTGTTCTCCACCGCCCAGGCGATTTGCCCGGTGACGGCCAAGGCAATCATGACAGCCCAGGTCCGATTGGAAATCTTCGAGGTTGGTTTAGGTTCAGTGATCAAGGTGATACCCTCATATTCGTGGTCCCCTAATTCTAAGTTACTCTGGCGGTTTTGTGGTTGAGACTGTCATTTATCATCCCGTGGCGACAAAACTTGATGATCTTCAGGTAACAGGTGTAACTTTACTCCCATTACTATAGATAATCTATGGCGAGCAGGTGCCAGCAGCCTGTTATGATATGGGTAGTAGTAAAATCTTTTCATATCATTGAAATGGAGCACTATGTCAACAATCATTGTAGATAAAATCGCCAAGAGTTTCGGCTCTACCAAGGCAGTCCAGGACGTTTCTTTCGAAGTTCGCCCAGGTGAAATCTTCGGTCTGCTCGGTCCCAACGGATCCGGAAAAACCACTTCCATCCGCGTTATTTTAGACATCTACCAACCGGATTCTGGCAGCGTAACTATCCTCGGCGGTCCCATGACCAACGAGAAACTCAACCACATCGGTTACATCCCTGAGGAACGCGGGCTCTACCAGGATGTGCCTCTTGATCGCTGTCTTACTTACCTTGCCACGCTCAAAGGGCTCACAGAAGATCAAATTATGGAACGCTTGCCAAAATTTCTGGCCAAGTTTGATCTTGCAGATCATGAAAAAAAGAAAGCCAAAGAGCTCAGCAAGGGTATGCAGCAGAAGGGCCAGCTGATTGCCGCCCTGATCCACGACCCCGAGATCATCATCATTGACGAGCCTTTTTCCGCGCTTGATCCTGTCAACACGCAGCTGGTCAAGGACCTGCTGATCGAGCAGCGCAACGCCGGGAAGACGATCATCATGTGCACCCACCAGATGAACCAGGTGGAACAGCTTTGCGACCGCCTGGTGCTTATTGACCACGGTCAGGTTCTTTTGCAGGGCGAACTCTCAGAAATCCGCGACAGTTTCCGCACCAATGAAGTGATCATCGACTCCCTCAATCCGCTACCAGAGCAACTAAGTGGCGTTTCAAAGATCGAGCGGCTCAACGATGTTTACCGCCTCACCCCACAGGAAGGTATCTCTGCGCATGAACTGCTCGACGCACTGGTGGCGCAGGGCATCAAACTCAATTCCTTTGAGGTGGCAGTGCCCACTCTCGATGAAATCTTCATTAGAGTCGTCAAGGAAGGCAACGGCGAAGATGAATAAAACCGCGAACGTTGCCAGGTACGAGTATTTGCACCATGTTGGTACCAAACGCTTCTGGATCTCCCTGTTGAGCGTGCCGCTTGGTTTTGTGCTGATTTTTGTGGTCTCGGTGGTGCTTTCTTTTCTCTCTTTCGATACCCGCCCGGTTGGGATTGTGGATCAGGGCGATCTAATCCAGCTTGAGCCGGACAATTCCAAGAAATCAACTCTATTTGATACACAAATTTATCTGTATGTCTATCCGGATGAAAGCGAAGCCCGCGCTGCGGCTGATGCCGGAGAGATCCAGGGTTTTGCGGTCCTGCCCGAAGATTACGCCTCGCGTTACCAGCTCACTTATTGGACTAACAAACAACCTGTTAGCGGGGTTCAGTCAGTGATCACCAACTTTATCAGCAGGAATATCATGGCCGCCGAGAACATTGATTCGGCAGTATTAAAACGGATCAATGAGGGCAGCGCCATCAGCCTGCAGTCTTTGGCCGGCAGCCAGACCTCTGACGGAACTGGCTGGCATCGGATCGTGGTGCCGGTTGTGATTGGCATGCTCAACTTTATCGTAGTGATGAGTAGCGGTGGTTATTTGCTCAAAGCTCTGGTGGAAGAAAAAGAAAACCGCACCATTGAAATGATGCTCACCTCCGTCCCCTCGCGCGAGATCATGGCCGGCAAAATCATCGGCAACCTCGGCGTCGGTCTGACTCAAATCGCTGCCTGGATCCTGCTGCTTGGCATCGCGGGGTTCATCTTCCGTGATAGGTTGGGATTTCTGGCGGACATCAATCTTTCGTTCTCTTACCTGGCAATCAGCCTTGCCCTGATGGTTCTCTCTTTCCTCTTTACTGCAGCCCTGATGGCGACCATCGGCGCAGCCATGACCAGTACCGAGGAATCGCAGGGAGTGATCGGCTTGATGGTTTTGCCGATGATGTTCCCCTTCTACTTCTTTACCGTCTTCCTCAATAACCCCAATGGCATTCTCGCCCGGGTCCTGAGTTTCATTCCCCTGAGTGCCCCCCTGGCGCTTTCTCTCCGCATGGCTTTTAGCTCTGTTTCACCGCTGGAGATTGCGCTCGTGTTCGTGGTCATTATTACATTTACCCTGTTAATGTTCTGGCTGGCAGGAGTTGTCTTTAAACGCGGCATGCTTCAATTTAGCAAGAAGGTCTCGCTCAAAGAGATCTTCAACAAGGAGACCCGCAATGCGTAACATCCTCAACGTCTTCAAATTTGAATTCCTGACCGTGCTCAGACGCCGGTCTTTCATCCTGACCCTGATTCTTGTGCCCCTTATCCCTTCCTTGCTGCTGGGTGTCCTGAACCTCATAAACCAGGACAAATCCCAGTCCATTCAGGAAGTGATCATTCAGGAAGTCGGCAGTCCCCTGCCCATTGGGGTGGTTGACCTGGGAAATGTGATCAAGGAATATCCCGAATGGCTCACGCAAGGCAGGCTTGTGTCGGAAACTTCCGAAGCAGTTGCGCGAGAGAAAACTGCGGCAGGTCAACTACAAGGTTTTTATGTCATCGAACCTGATTATCTCGAAACAGGAAAGATGCGCTTCATAAAACCTCAGATCAGCATGATAACCGAGCTCCTGCAGCAGGATGTGCTTAAAGATCTCGTTAATTACAACCTCCTTGGTGCCGAACAGGAGCGTTTCATGCGCTTTATGAACCCGACCACGTTTACGTACGAGTACCTCAACCCGGAAACCGCCGACACCCGTGACCAAGCCGATGCTGCCACCTATTGGGTCCCATACGCGGTCACCATGTTTTTCTACATGATCATCCTGATCAGTTCAGGCTTGATGCTCAACGCCGTCTCCAAAGACAAAGAGAACAAAACCATCGAGATCCTGCTATCTTCCGCCAAACCCCTGGATCTCTTCATCGGCAAGATCCTGGCGTTTGGTTCGCTCAGCCTGATCCAGATGGTGGTTTGGTTTGGTACATTGGTTGTGATCGCGAAAGTCGGCAAAACCACGTTGCCATTCCTGGAAGCTATCAGCATACCGACCAGCGTGCTTGTGGCGAGCGTGCCGTTCTTCATCGGCGGCTTTCTGCTTTATGGCAGCCTGATGGCAGGCATGGGCGCCGTGGCACCCAACCTCCGGGAAGGCAACCAATCCACCTTCGTGTTGAGTCTTCCCTTGATTTTTTCAATCATGTCGATCAACCAGTTAATCGAGACGCCCTTCTCAAGCTTTACCACCTTCATGACGCTCTTTCCCTTCACATCCCCGGTGGTGATGCTCACGCGCCTTTCAGTAGGACCCGTTCCTGCGTGGCAACTCGCAGCCAGTGTCGCACTGCTGGTTGCGGCTGTCGTGATCGTCATCCGTGGGGTTGCCAACCTCTTCAGCTCTCAGTACTTACTCAGCGGTCAGAAGATGAATATCAGCCTGTTCTTCCGAACGGTCTTTATCGGTCATCGCAGAGCCTGATCTTTTACGCACCCAAAATAGCAGACCAAAGCGGTCTGCTATTTTTTTTGGCGTTATACTTGCAACACCTCCCTTAATGAGGTTAATATGAAATCAAGAAAATCCACAATGTTCATCTCGCTTGCGGTTTTGCTTCTCAGTGCGTGCCAACCTCAAGCCAATACAGCAATCCCCGCAGATCCACTGGATAGCATCCGCACGGAAGCTGCCCGCACGGTTGAGGCACTCACCACCGAAATTGTTTCAACAGATCAGGCTGCCCAAACACAAACAGCGGCTTCTTTCGTGCCCTCCCCCGTGCCGCCAACCCCAGAGCCAACTCCAGCCCCCACCCTCAGCCTGCCAACGGACTCCGCCTTCCCCACTGCGGTCCTGCTGCCCACTCCTACGCTTTCCGCGAGTTGCGATCAGGCTGCCTTTGTCGATGAAACCATCCCCGACGGCAGCCCCTTCCCCCCGGGCACCATTTTCAACAAAACCTGGACCTTGCGCAATGCCGGCTCCTGCAGCTGGAACTCGGACTACGACGTCGTTTTTAGCAGCGGGGATCCCATGAATGCTCCGCAAGTATTTCAACTAACCAAGGAGACCATTCTGCCAGGCAGCAGTGTGACCATCACCATCCCCTTCACTTCCCCGCTGGTTGGCGGCAGCTACCGGGCAGATTTCAAGTTGCGAAACGCTGAAGGTGTGCTCTTCAGTTTCAAGGATCCATCGCAAACTTTCTGGGTGGAAATCCAGGTTATGACCGGGAAAATAGACCTGGTTGCCATGGCTTGCAGCATCCGCTGGACAAGCGCTGCTGGTGAACTTCCCTGCCCCGGTCTGCCGACAGACACGCGTGGTTTTGCCTACACCGATTTTTCGCCCGTGCTTGAAAACGGCAGCAAAGATAACGAACCCGCCTTGTGGCTCGGTGTCCAGCAGGTTCAGGATGGCACCCTGCGGGGCACACTACCAACCATGCTAATCCCCGAAAAAGCCAAATTCAGCACGATCTTAGGCTGCGCGAGCGATCAGGAATCCTGCGATGTCACTCTGCGCCTTAGTTACCAGGAGGGTGATAATCCCATAGTCGAAATCGCGCGTTGGCAAAAAACCCATGATGGCAAGCTAATGAGCATCAACCAGGACCTGTCCGCGCTTTCCGGAAAAACGGTTCGGATCATCCTGCAGCTTGAGGCAAACGGCTCTCCGCAGGGTGACCTTATCCACCTGCTTGCGCCGATAATCGCCCCCTGAAGCAAAAGGGCTAAGCTTGACAAAACGACCAATCACCTTGACAATAGTGTATCGATACAGCCCAGTCTGCTGAAGACTTGGAGGAATAATGACACAAAGTAAAATTGCGAAACGACTGCTGTTACTCAGCGTGGTCATCCTGGCGCTCAGCGCTTGCGGACCCCGGGTGAGCACACCCGATCCGGAACAAATGAAAACCTACGTGGTCGAAACAATTTCGGCTCAACAGACAAGAACTGAAATCGCCCGCCCAAGTGAGACTCCCGCGCCAACGCTTGCGCCGACCCCCACGCTGGCTCCCCCCACAGCCACAGTTGCTGTGCCAACTGCCGCGGTTGGTCTTCCCACATCCACCGTTGCCGGACCCACCACAGTCACCCCACCCCCACCTCAAACAGGCGTAGATGCCGGCGTTTGGACCTACAGTGTGCCAGCCGATGGCACAAACATCCAGGCTGGAGGAAAATTTAATGTTGTCGTCACGTTAATGAACACTGGTCAGACCACCTGGAACACCAGTTATTACATCATGCACACCGACGGATCAGCGATGGGGGCTCCCACCAAGATCAACATGCCCTACGAAGTACCGCCGAACATGAGCGTCCAGATCACGATCGAATTCACTGCTCCCACCGTTACAGGTAAGGTCAAAAGTGATTGGATGATCGTTAATCCCAGCGATGTTGGCTTTGCTATCTTTTGGTTTGAATACAACATCATCTAAAGCAGGCAGTATGTCCCTTGAAGCACTGATCAAAGCCGAGGCATCGAGTCTCGGCTTTGTGCTCTGTGGTTTCAGCCGGGCGGATACTCCACCCCATTATGCGGTTTACCTGGATTGGATCGAAGCCGGACACCACGCCGCCATGGAATACATGGCCCGACCAAACGCCATTGAAGCCCGCTACGATCCAGCCAACCTTTTGCCGGGATGCCGCACAGTCATAAGTCTCGCCACACCCTATCCCGCCGCTGCAAGCCCCCAAAGGCTTAATGAAAACCAGGGAAGCATTGCCGCTTACGCGCTTTTGCCCGATTACCACCAGGTCCTGAAAGTCCAGGCGGAAATTCTCGCGCAAAAGATCGCCCGCCTGATTGACCAACCGCTGAAGCATAAGGTGTGTGTGGACACCGACCCGATCCTTGAAAAAGACTATGCGCAGCAAGCAGGGCTTGGTTGGATTGCCCGCAATTCCCTCCTGACCTCTCAGGGCTTTGGCTCCTGGATGTTTCTCTGCGAACTGCTAGTTGACCTGCCCCTAAAACCGGACAAACCCCTCACCATCTCCGATTGCCCCGATTGCCACCGCTGCCAGATGGCTTGCCCGACCAAAGCCATCCTCCCCAACCGCACCATTGACGCGCGCCGCTGCCTTTCGTACCTCACCATCGAGCATCGCGGACCGATCCCTCTGCCATTTCGTCCGCTGCTTGGGCGGCGGATCTTCGGCTGTGATACCTGCCAGACCATTTGCCCATCCAATAAAATACTGCAAAGCACGGCCTCCTTCTTTGATGACGCGCCGCTGCTCGACCCGCATCCAAATTTGCTTCAATCGTTTCTGCTTACAGAAGCCGAATTTAGATCCTTGTACTCCAACACCCCCGTCCTGCGGGCGAAATACCAGGGCTTCCGCCGCAATGTCGCAATCGCGCTTGGCAATGCCCGCCTGGAAGCAGCCAGGACCGCTCTTTCAGACTGTGTTGGCAACGATCCGGATGAAGTCGTGCGCGAAGCAGCCCAATGGGCGCTCTCCCAGTACTAACAAAGCCCAATTTGAGCCCTTTGTGGCATAATTAAACAAAATCTGACTTATTAGGATAGCTTATGCAAACCTTGCATATTGTTTCACACACGCATTGGGATCGTGAATGGTACAAGACCTTTCAACAGTTCCGGCTGCAGCTCGTCCACCTCGTGGATAATCTCCTCATCATCCTGGATAACGACCCGGATTACCTGCATTTCATGCTGGACGGGCAAACCATTGTGCTCGAGGATTACTTGCAGGTTCGCATGGCAAACTTGCCCCGTCTGCAGCATTACATCCAGGAAAACCGGATACTGATTGGTCCCTGGTACATTTTGCCGGATGAATTTCTGGTCTCTCCTGAGGCGATTGTGCGAAACCTGCTGATTGGGAAGGAAATTTGCGAGCTCTTCGGACAACGCATGATGGTTGGCTATATTCCCGACCCGTTCGGTCACCTTTCCCAATTACCTCAAATCTTCAACGGCTTCCACATGGACACCGCATGTCTTTGGCGCGGCGTGCCGGATGGCTCACCTACGTTGCTTACGTGGAAATCTCCCGAAGGGTCCAGCGTGCTGCTGGCGCACCTCTATGACGGATACGGCAATATCGCTGGATGGCCTGCCTCTGATCCTGACCAGTCACTTCATAAACTCAATGCTAAAGCTGACAAGCTTCAGCCTTTTAATCCCAGTTCGCATTATTTGATGATGCGCGGCAGCGATCATCTTGAACCTCGCCCGGAACTGCCTGAACATTTGCGCTACTTCAACCAGCACAACCAGTCCGGGCGTTATGCGCTCCATTCAACCCTGCCAGCCTACCTGGCTGCCGTCACGAACGAAATTTCCGAACAGATCATAAGCCTTCAAACTTTGCAAGGCGAGTTGCGCGACCCTCACAAAGCCCACATCCTGCCAGCTGTCCTTTCAGCGCGAATGTGGATCAAGCAGCGCAACCATCACTCGCAAAACCTGCTTGAACGCTGGGTGGAACCTTTTACCACCTGGGCTGAATTGCAGACTCGCGGCAAAGATGCCTTCACCCCTCCTGCTGTGCGTCAAGAGTCCAAGCGGATCGCGGACCCCGGTTCGGTTGTGCGCCAGGCCTGGAAGCTACTCATCAGCAACCACCCGCACGATTCAATCTGCGGCTGCTCCATTGACGCCACCCACAACGATATGATCACCCGTTTCGACCAGGTCGATCAGATCGGCGAAGAACTCACCAACCAGTCATTGGACGGGCTTAGTCTCGAGATTAACACTTCCCGGGAAGGCAAAAACGGAGAGTATGCCGCTCTGACCATTTTCAACCCATCCCCCTACAGCTGCAGCTCCATCGTCAACACCTCAATCGACCTGCCACGTGGCATCAAATCCCTTCGTGTCATCGACGCGGTTGGAAAGCAGGTCGCGGTCGACTGTGTGTTCGGCGAACGCGAATTCAAAGAATCCAATATTTATCCTGTGCGGGATCTGTTGAGGCTACTTCAGGGGGCTTCCGGGTCTGGTCACGACGGTCAGTCCCTGATCTATGCCGCTTTAACGGAGGAAAATGGTCTGCCTTGTGTCGAAGCCGAGTTTTCTTCCTTGCTTCAACCAGATCTCGAAAACCTTGCAGCAACATTCAACCAGGTAACCGCCCTTATTTCCAACTCTGATGCGGAAGACCTGGTGAGGGTCAAAGCCTTCAATGTGCCCACTGCCTCTTTGGACTTTTTCGCGGAAGACCTTCCCGCCATGGGTTATCGCACCTACTGGATCTGCAAATCTGACAGCCCGGCAGCCAGTTTTGAAGAACTTGATGAGGATCTGGACGATGTCATATCCAACCAATTCCTGAGAATCCGTGCTGCTGATGCTTTCGGCAGCCTTCACCTGGAAGACCTTCGAACTGGGCAATCTTATGAAGGGCTGTGTCAGATCGTGGACGTGGGAGATCGCGGTGACGAATACAACTTCACTCCTCCTGAAAATGACACCGAAGTCAGACCCAACCTGGCTGCTACAACCACTTACAAAACCAGCCTCTATGAGACCCTCATTCTGAGCCTGACACTCGAGTTGCCTGTTTCACTGGCAGAACACCGCGACAGCCGCGAACAAGCCACCATCACCCACAACCTCGATGTTTTGGTCACATTGATCAAAGATGTGCCGCAAGCCGAAGTGCAGATTTACTTCGAAAACGAAGCGCTCGACCATCGCCTTGGGGTCCGGTTCCACACTGGTCTGAAGGTGGACTCTGCGCGCTATGAGGGTCATTATGATATCCTCATCCGTCCCATCGATCTCCCCGAGACCGACAGCACGTGGCGTGAGTTGCCCCGCCCGGAAGTACCTCAGCGCGGTTTTGTGGATGTCAGCAATGAACGGGGCGGCTTGATGATAGCAAATCGCGGATTACCCGAAGTGGCGGTGGTTCGTGATGAAAACGGTGCCGCTGTCATCGACCTGACTCTGCTGCGATCCGTCGGATGGCTAAGCCGGGACGACCTCTGGAACCGCGTTGGTCATGCTGGTCCGCCCCTGATGACGCCTGATGCCCAGGAGTTGCGCCCCTACTCCTTCGATTTCTGTATCATTCCCCATGGTCCGGACTTTTTTGAGGCTGTCAAACTGGCGCAATCCTTTCAGACAGACCTGGATGTGAGGACTTCCAACATCCACGCGGGCAGCCTGCCAGCTGAGAGCTCCATGGTGGAAGTCTCGCACGCCGAATTCATGATTACAGCTATCAAAGAGGCTGAAGATGAAAGCGGTTGGGTGGTCCGCGGAGTCAACCTGGGAGATGAAACCATCCAATTGCGCGTCAAACCCAATCTGCTCAACACCAGCGCCCACTTGGTGCGGTTGGACGAAAGCCTGATTCACGACCTGGTGCGGCAGCCCGATGGCTGCGTGGAGCTCGAGGTGCCTTCCAGGCGCGTTGTTAGCTTTTTGTTCAAGATTACCGACTGAGGCTCTGTTTTGAGACAAGTCGACTTCTCTATCGCGGATATTCCCATCCATGGGCGCTTGATCCTTGCACCGATGGATGGAATTTCAGACGCATCCTTTAGGCTTCTCACGCGCAAGCTTGGTTCCGCTTATTCAGTCTCCGAGTTCATCAACACCCTCGATTATGCCCATCAGAAATCCTATGAAAAGAAGCGTCTTTTGGCTCGTGACGAAGAACGCCCCTTTGTGGCGCAGCTGCTCGACAACGACGCAGTCCGAATGGCGGAATGCGCCGCCCGTATTGAGGAAGAATTCCATCCTGACATGATCGATATCAACATGGGCTGTGCCGCCAAGAGCGTGGCGGCTCGTGGAGCTGGCGTGGGTATGATGCGAAACCCCCAATTGGTAAGAGATGCCGTCGAGTTAGTATCACGCGCGGTCAAAGTCCCTGTAACGGTTAAAATGCGCCTGGGTTGGGATAGTGCCTCGCAGAATTTCCTCGAATTGGCTAATCTGGCAGCGGAAAACGGCGCGAAAGCCATCGCGTTGCACGGGCGCACTGGAAAAGTTTCCTATCAAAAACCAGCCCAATGGCAGCCTATTGCTGACTTAAAGCGGGCCTTTCCGCAGTTGCCTGTCATCGGCAATGGCGATGTCGCCACCCCTGCCGATGCCCACCGCATGTTGGAAGAGACTGGCTGTGACGCGGTCATGATCGGGCGGGCAGCCAAAGCAAACCCCTGGATCTTTTCCTGGCGCAGCCGCAATGAGGTCAGCATCCAGGAAGTGGCTGACACTACTCTATGGCAATTCAAGGATATGCTCGCGAACGACCCGGAAAACGCCATCATGCCTTTTCGCAAGTATCTGAAGGCATACATTGACCCCTATCAGCTTCCGCGTGAAACCATGCGAAGCCTGCTCACCAGCACTGACGCCAGCCAACTTTTAGCGTCGATCACCGATACCTTCGCAAAACTGGGAGCAATCCTTTAGTAAGTTGGTCCGGGTGTAATTCTGTACTCGAGTAAAATTAGATCTAATCAAACGAGGAGCCCAAATGGATCTGAATCAATCTATTAAAAAAAACTACAAGCGTACCATCCGTGCCTGGACAATGTATGATTGGGCGAACTCCGCATTCGCCACCACCATCATGGGGGCAATCCTGCCCACTTACTTCGCGACCTACATCGCGCAGGGTGATTCGGTTCCGATTTGGGGCAGTGCCGTAGCCATCGGCAGCCTTATCGCTGCAGTGCTCAGCCCAATTCTTGGCGGCATCGCGGATTTTAAGGCCTCCAAAAAGCTTTTCCTCGGTCTCTTCGCAGCCCTCGGAGTCTTAAGCACCGTCCTGTTATTTTTCGTTATTGGTCCCCAGCACCTATTACTTAGCGTCATTATTTACATCATCGGTGCGATCGGCTTCGCTGGTTCACTCGTTTTCTACGACTCTTTATTACCCCATGTTGCCAAACCGGAAGATATGGACAAAGTTTCTTCGCGTGGCTACGCCCTTGGATATCTCGGCGGCGGATTGCTGCTGCTGATCAACATCATTATGATCTTCGTTGGACCGAACTTCCTGACAGGCATGCCCAAAGAGGAAGCAACCCAGTTGATGATGCGTCTTAGCCTGGCGAGCGTGGCAGTTTGGTGGGCGGTCTTCTCTATCCCGCTCTTCCGGTGGGTTCCGGAACCAGCTGCAATGGCAGAGAAAAGGGAAATTGGACAAAGCGGCGTAAAAGTCAGCTTCCTACGTCTTGGTAAGACTTTCCGCGAGATCCGCGACTATAAGGACCTTTTCTGGTTCCTGCTGACCTTCCTGATCTACTCCAACGGTATCGGCACCATCATCACGATGGCTGCTGCCTTTGCAACCGACCTGGGTTTTAGCACCATGACCGTTATCGGCACCTTCCTGATGGTTCAGTTCGTCGCCGCGCCATTCGCCCTGCTTTTCGGCAAGCTCAGTGCTACTCTCGGCATCAAAAAAGCAATCACTCTTAGCCTGCTAATTTACACCCTGGTGGCGATTGTCGGCTACTTTATGTCCAAGGATTGGCATATGTTCGTGCTGGGCTTCGGCGTGGCAACCGTACAGGGCGGCAGCCAGGCATTGAGCCGTTCCTTGATTGGGAAGCTTATGCCCAGGAGCAAGAGCGCTGAATTTTTCGGCTTTTTCAGCGTCCCCGAGAAATTCAACACGATCATTGGTCCAGCATTAATGGCTTTGGTCACCAAACTGACAGGAAACCCCCGTTATGGCATCATCTCGCTGGTGATCTTCTTCGCGGTCGGCATCTGGATGCTCCAGAAGGTTGACCTGGAACGAGGCGCGCGCAAGGCAAAAGCGGAAGATGAATTGATGGTTGTGATTGAATAGATCTGATCCCTTTACCTCTGCAAACAAAGCCTCCCTTCTTCAAAGGGGAGGCTTTTGTCATCATTTTGCGATCATAATCGATTTAACTTTACACACAGTTCAAAGGGAATATAATTCTGTTGCTTATCATTATTACTCCGGGAGAATTGATAAATGAAGAAATTCCGCGTAGCGGTTTTGGCAAACATCAAGGCGAATGCGCCTGCTTTTGAAGGCATGAGTGGCGATCAATGGGACGATCTCGACTCAGAGTCTACCGTGCTTTCTCTGCGCGATGCCATCCGCGCTGGCGGACACGAATGTGAGTTCCTTGAAGCCGATGAATCCATCATTGATACCGTCCGGGCTTTCAAACCCGATATCTGTTTCAATATAGCCGAGAGTCATTTTGGCGACTCGCGCGAAGCTCAGATCCCCGCCATTCTCGAGAAACTTCAGATCCCTTATACTGGTTCAAAAGTTCTCACACTTGCACTCTCTCTCGACAAACCGATGACCAAGCGCATCCTCGCCTGGCATAACCTCCCGACGCCTGAATTCCAATCCTTCGAGCGCGAGGATGAACCCCTGGATGAAGGTATGAGCTACCCCCTGTTCATAAAACCGAGCCGTGAAGGCACGGGCATGGGCATCACCTACCAATCCATCTTGCACGACGAAAATGAACTCCGCAAACAGTTGCGCTACATCCTCAAGCGCTATAAACAACCCGCGCTGGTTGAGCGCTTTATTGAAGGGCGTGAGGTCACAGTCGGCTTGGTTGGCAACCTTATCGGTCCGGTTGCCCGCCGTATCCCCATGGACGAAAACGCGCACCGTATCCATGCCGGCTTGCACTTTTTGCCCCCGATGGAAGTCAACCTTGACCCCTACCTCGAAACGGATGGCGTCTACGGCAACTACCTGAAAACCGCCCTGGCTGCCGAACTTGAGTATCTTTGCCCTGCCCCTCTGGATGAAGACATGGTGGACGAGCTCAACTGGCTCGCCGCGGCAGTCTTCCGTGTCACCGGCGCTCTTGACTTTGCCCGGATCGATTTCCGGCTCGATAAAAATGACAACTACAAGCCCTACATCCTCGAAATCAATCCCCTGCCCGGACTGATGCCCAAGCTTTCCGATATCGTGATCGAAGCAAACGCTGACGGCATGAGCCATACAGAGTTGATCAACCTGATCCTCAACACCGCCCTTGCACGTTACGGAATGATTTAACCACCGATTATGACTGAAGCTATTCTGCGTTTGATGACCCCCGAAGATTACCCCGCCCTGTTCGCCTTGTGGAACAGCGTGCCGGGCTTTACCAGGGGATTGCGCAGCCTGGATGATAGTGAAGCAGGTATCCAGAAATACCTCAAGCGCAACCCCACCACCTGTTTTGTGGCAGAAATCGCCGGCGAGATTATCGGCGGCATCCTCGCTGGGCATGACGGCCGGCGAGGATACATCTACCACGCCATTGTTGTTCCTGAACACCAGGGCAAGGGCATTGGAAAGCAGCTCGCGGATGCCGCTTGTGAGGCTTTGAAGGCAGAAGGGATCAACAGGGCTGGCATGCTGGTCTTTGCGGGCAACCAACAGGGCAACGCGTTCTGGGAAAGTCAGGGTTGGCAGACCCGACCGGATATCACCTACCGCAACAAGTCCCTCAACGAAGATAACCTCTGATATGCCCCCTGCTATACGCCCAGCCACGCATCAAGATATCCCACTTTTAGTCCAAGCCAGGTTGGAATTCTTGCGTGCGCTCGGTCATTCTTTCTCACCCGATGAACTGCCTGCAGCAAATCATCAGATCGAACGCTTCCTCTCTGAACATCTTGACCGCGACATCTTCGCCTGGATAGCCATTGACGGAGAGACGATCGCCGCTGCTGGGTTTTTGCATATCTACCAGGTAATGTGGCAGCCTGCTGCGCCAGAAGGTCAGTTTGGACGGATCATCAATATTCTCACCTGGCCTGAATTTCGACATCAGGGTCTGGCGCGCGCGATCATGCAGGCTCTAATCCAAAAAGCGCGCAAGCTCAACTTGCGTTACATCGACCTCGACGCCAGCCCGGAAGGACAACCGCTTTACGAGAGCCTTGGGTTTCGTTTGCTGAACGCCCCCCACCCCCCGATGCGGCTCACCTTCAAAGACTTCTAATACCTTCTGTCAGCATCGCGAGCCTACTTGGTCAGATCGAGGAGCAAATAGCGTTTTTTATGGCTCATTGACGCAACGGATTCCAACGTCATAGTACGATTTACTTGGATCGAATCCATACCTTGCGGAGACTCGCAGAATGTCCGTGTCATCGTACCAGGACCCGCCTTTGATAACACGCGTTGTACCGCTTTCCGGTCCGGTCGGTTCACTCCAATCCTGCTTGTTATAGAAGTAATCCGATTTGTACCAATCAGCCACCCACTCACAGACATTTCCTGCCATATTCATGGCTCCGTATGGACTTACGCCATCCGGGAAATCTGTGACTGGCGAGGTGTCGATGAAGCCATCGTCATAATTGGTATTCTTCCAGCTCATCGTGCAATTTCGATCGCACAGGTTGGCATAGTTGCTGCCAAAATGATCGCCCCAGGGGAAGTTCCTCGCGTCCTGATCTCCTCTGGCAGCTTTTTCCCATTCCGCTTCAGTAGGCAGCCGACCTCCAACCCATCCGCAATAATCAGAAGCGTCATACCAGCTTACAAAAAGAACAGGATAATTGGCAAAATTATTGTTACCGTAATATTTGTCCTGTGTCAGGGAGTTCCGGTAATCGGGAGAATTGCAAGCGCCAGCGGAAACACACATCGCATACTGCGAATTGGTCACTTCATAAGTGTCAATCCAATAGGTATCCAGCCAGACTTTATGCTCGGGTTTCTCACGCTCCTCTTCATAATCGCTGCCCATCCTGAACGTGCCTGCAGGGATAACAACTTGCTCCATACCATCGATCTTTCTCAGCCTGGTGGTGATGGATTCCACTGTCGGCTCAAGTGTCATCGTTGCGGTTGGAACACTCGTGTTCGTTGCTTCCATCGTGATTTCCGGCGTGGCATTCATCACGGAAGTGGGGGATGGGATGGCTGCACTAATCATCGAAGAAGAAAGGTTTGTCCGGTTGAGAAATAGCGCGGGAATAATGATTAAAAGTGCCCCGCCAAAAATCCAATAAAGATAAGTCGGAAAACGTTTGGTTTGGTGGGGCTTCGTTGGCTGTCCGGAAGGTTTTTTCTCCTGAGTTGCTCGCAATCCTTCGGTTACGATAGGATTAGGTTCTATAATCGGCCTTATCGAAGGAACCTGACCTGCCCGCAAACTATTCCTTGCATAGTTCACGACCGCTTGGCTGAATTCATCGATGCTCGAAAAGCGATCCTCCGGATTAAACTCCAGAGCTTTCTTGAGAATGTCTCTCAACCCAGGCGATAAAGATGGCGGCAGGTTTACAGGTTTGAAGTGGCTGTGCATGATTTTTGAGGTGGTTTCACCCTCAAAAAGCTTTCTGCCAGTTAGCATCTCAGATAATACGCACGCCAGGCTGTACTGATCCACAGCAGGTGTTACCACCCCGTCATCCCACATTTCAGGAGGCATATAGCTCGGTGTTCCCGCAAACCCGACCGATCCCGTCGTCGCGACGACTGTCGACATTTGTACTGCTTTCGCGATACTGAAATCAGCAACAACTGCCTGACCATCCTCATCGAAGAGGATATTCCCTGGTTTTACATCTCTGTGGACAATACCGCGTTTATGACCAGCGGATAATCCTTTGCAAACTTGAACAAAAATTTTTATCGCTTCTTTTTCGGCTAATGGACCTTCCCGTCTGAGCTTTTCGGACAGGCTGCCATTGGCCAAGTACCGCATGGCAATGTAAACTTGCCCTTCGACATTGCCAATCTCGTGGATGGTTACCACGTTAGGGTGGTCAATTTTTGCGAGGCTGCGCGCCTCCCGTTCAAAATATTCGACAAATCTATCTTCGAGAGTTAGTTGCGCGTGCAGCACTTTTAATGCCACAATCCGGTCCAGGGTTGTGTCTCTGGCCTTATAAACAATACCAAAACCACCTTTCCCCAATTCACCAATTACTTCATATTTCCCGATGTTCATCAGCGCAAGACCCCTGTTTGGAATGTTATCGAATTACATTTGATTGTTGTTAAAATTTATCACAGATTGGGGTTGATTGGCAGCCAAATCCTGCTGATTTTTCTACTTTCCCTGAACATATTGATTGAGCAATAATGGCAGTAACAATAGTTCCTGGAAAAGAGAATGCTGACTGAGAGGCGAGCATTCTCTTCTGGAATTGTGACCCCGGTTGTAGTATCAGGTGGGAACAATTTTGAGGAAACCATTCAGTGTAGGATTGTCAAACATATTGGACATTCTGAGCTAAAAAAGAAACAGGGGAAAC
>CAYSVX010000008.1:27964-40975 GCA_964434665.1 uncultured Anaerolineaceae bacterium | reverse complement strand
TATCAGGTGATTGCCGACTTTATCGCCAATTACGCCTGGATCAAGAATGGTCTGGTTGTAATTGGAAAGGCTCTCCCGGCGGTCGGTTTTGCATTGCTGCTTTCATATATGGACATAAAGAACTTCTGGCCATTTATGTTAATTGGCTATGCACTCTATGCTTTCATGGGCGTTCCCACGCTCGGCTTGGCCATCATCGGTATTGCCCTCGGTTATCTCTTCACCCTCTTTACGAAAAAGCAGGAGGCATAAGATGGCACGCACAAATGCTAAACTCTCAGAACAGGCTTTAAAGAAAGCCGCCTCACGACACAACTGGACACTGCAGTGGTGCTGGAACTACGAACGTATGCAAGCCTCCGGTTTTGCGTATTCCATGGTTCCGGTTTTGCAGGAGCTCTATGACAACAATGATGAGGTTTGCGAAAACCTCGAACGCCACATGCAGTTCTATAACTGCCATCCGGGCGGCTCATCCGTGATTATGGGTGCAGCGGTTGCTCTCGAGGAAGGCTACGAACCTGACATGTCCGACAGCATCAAGGTCGCTCTGATGGGGCCTCTTGCTGGTATTGGCGACACAATCCAGGCTGTGCTGGTGAAACCGATTGCCTACATCATCGCTGCTGGGTTAGCTGCCGAAGGCAGTTTCCTCTCCTTGCCTGTGATCATTCTCCCGCTTCTGGCGCTCTTCCTGGCAAGATGGCCGCTCTTCACATGGGGTTACAAACGCTCTGTTGCCATCCTCGAAGACATTGAGGGCAACACCGACTTCAACACCCTGCGTAAAGCTGCCCAGATCCTTGGGTTGACCGTGGTTGGTGGTTTTGTGCCAAGCATGATTGGCCTGGCGCTGAAATACACTTACTCCAAGACTCTGGTCGATGAAGCCGGAGTTGAAGTGGTGAAGACAGTCGCTCTGCAGGATACGCTTGATGGCATTCTGCCGAAATTGCTGCCGATTATTCTGGTCGGATTCTGCTACTGGCTGCTCAAGAAGAAAGTCTCTCCCGTACGGGTCATCCTGATCGTTGCGGTAATTGCTTTTGTACTGGGCGCCCTTGGTGTGTTGGGCTAAAATTTAGTACAATTATTGGTGGCGGAGAAAATCCCTTCTCCGCCACCAAAACTATTTAAGGGATGTGTTAGAGAGAGAGAATAAATATGATTAAGCATCTTCGCATTGACAATCGTTTGATCCACGGACAGGTCGCAGTTACATGGATGCGCCGCATTAACGCGGATGCCATCGTCGTTGTAAACGATGACGTGGCCAAAGACCGCATCCAAAAGATGGCACTGCCCCTTGCCGCCAGAGACGCGAAGGTCCTGGTGCTATCGCATGAAGAGCTTCAGGAACATGTAAAAGCGCACCCGGATATGTCGCTCTTTGTAATTGCCAAATTCCCCACAGATGCATTGCGCATCCTTGAGAGTGGGCTTGAAGTTGGCGAAGTCAATGTGGGCAATGCTGCCCCGATTGCCGGGACCAAGTACGTAATGGTCGAAAAGAAATCGATCGCCGCAACCAAAGAAGATGCCGAAGTGTATCGCAAGATCGCGGAACTGCGAGGCGGCAAACTGTTGACCCAGACCGTCTCCACTTACCAACCTCAGGACTTTCTCGATCTGCTGCAAAAAGCCGGCCTTTAGGCTTTTTATGGCAGCATTCGAACGAATGCCCATTTAAACACGCAAACTGTGGTGGTCACTTCGATAATTCGGGGTGACCACTATTTATAAATGTAACAAGTGAATAGGAAACCCTGCCATGCAATTGAAAATCGCCAAAATTATCAACAGCCTGCTTGCCCTACTGACAGTGATCATCCTGGTGCTGGCTGCTGGCTACTTCTTTGTTTACCAACGTTACCCTGAATTTAAAACGACTTACTTAATTCTCTTCGTCATTATCGCTATTGGTCTGATGCTATTTTTCAGATGGATGGAAGAGGGTTGGGACAAACGAGTCATAACCCGCATGGCGAAGGACGGAAAGGTGGCTTTAGCAAACATTAAGAGCTCAGAACGCGTGATGCGCATGCGCGACAGCGCTTTTACCAATTTTTGGCTGTATGAATTCGTAGCAGATCTGGTAACCCCCGATCTCCAAACCCTGAAAGATGTCAAGTTCTGGGAGAAGATGAATGCCGATACCCAACAGATCCCTAACGGCTCAGTCTTTGTAACTTACGACCCCGCAAAGCCCACTCAGATTTTTGTGGTGCCGAATGTGCTGATCAGCCAGTTGCCCGAATTGATGCCCGCTGTCCGCAAGATTGAAACGAACGCGACCATCCGCTACCTGGACACCTTTTACAACAAAGGCATGGTCATTAGGAGCATGAAAGATTCCCTGGCAGAGCAGCGCCAGGCGATTGAAGAGATGAAAAAAAAGGAAGGATGAGATGATGAGGATTGGAACAATAGGCTCTGGACCTGTCGTTGATGGTTTTTTTGACGCGATCAGTAAAACTGAAAACGCGAAAGTGGTCGCGGTTTATTCGCGCCACGAGGAAACCGCGCAGGCTTTCGCGGGAAAGCACGATGTGAAAAAATGGTATACCGACCGAAATGCTTTTTTGAGTGACCCAGAGGTTGAAGTTGTTTATGTTGCGTCACCCAATTCACTGCATTACCAGTGGTCGCTCGATGCGTTAAAAGCGGGCAAAGGGGTTATCTGCGAAAAACCCTTTGTCGCTACCCACGCGGAATGTGAATCCCTGCGCATTTATGCTCAGGAAAATGACCTTTTCCTGGTTGAGGCAGTAACCGTACCGCACCTGCCAAACTTCAAGTTGCTGCTGCAGCATCTGCACAAAATCGGTCCGGTCAGATTGGTGCAGCTCAACTTTTCGCAGTACTCCAGCAAACATAAAGCGTATTTGGAAGGCAAGAATCCGAACGTTTTCAACCCTGCTTTTGCTGGCGGTTCTTTAATGGATATCAACTATTACAACTTGCGCTTCATGCTTGATCTGTTCGGTGAACCGGATGATATCCGCTATTTTGCCAACCTTGCGGAGAATGGCATCGACACTTCTGGTGTACTGATTCTGAGGTATCCGGGCTTTGTGGCGGAAGCCTCCGGCGCGAAGGATAGCCGCAGCGAGAATTTGGTGCAGATACAAGGCGAAAAGGGCTACATCAAAGTGCCCAAGGAAAGCAGCCGCTGTATATCTGTGACGGTGGTGAGCCCGGAGGGCGAAGAAACCTTCAACGAACAGCCAGAAGAGAATGTGCTCGTGTATGAAATGCGGGCGATTGCTGAAATGTTCCGAAATAACGACATTACCAAAAGAGATGAATTTTTAGAGAAAACTTGCCGCGCGATGAAGTGGCTTGAGAAAGCACGCAAAGACGGCGGCGTCTATTTCGAAGGAGAAACGCGAAATGTGGATTAGATCAACCCGAATTTACACTGAAGATGGTCTGTTGGACGGCTGGATGCGTGTCGAAGACGGCAGAATTGTCCAGCTTGGTAAAGGCGAAAAAGAAGGCGCGATTGATTTTGGCGATCTGCGGATCATACCGGGCATTTTTGACACACACATCCACGGCACCCAGGGCTACACACTGTGGGAGGAAGGTGACGGCGGAGATTATGAGGCTCAATTAGACGGCTTTTTGAAGGGTGTGGCAAGTGAAGGCGTCACGCTGGTACTCCCAACACTTTTCAGCGCCACCGGCGAGGGGGAAGGCGCTTTGGAGGTCCTGGGCAAGGCTGCAAATCGTGTCGGCAAGCCTCAGAATGGCGCCAATGTAGCGGGTGTGCACTTTGAGGGACCCTATTTGAATCGGGTCGGCGAAAAAGGTATCCGCCCTAAAACACCTACGATCAATTTGGAATTCGTCCGCCAGGCAATCAAGGCTGGCGGTGGACATCTGAGGTTGATGGGGCTGGCGCCTGAGCTTCCGCAGGCAAAAGAGATGATTGATTTGCTGACCGAAAATGGCGTGACAGCAGCATTTACCCATTCAGATTGCGATTCAAGCCAGGCTTTTGCCGCTTTTGAACACGGCATCACCGTGGCGACGCACTTATGCAACGTGATGACCGGTATCCACCATCGCGATGTGGGTGGGTTGGGAGCTGCGCTGTTGGATAAACGGGTGACATGCGAGCTTATCTGTGACGGTTTGCATGTGTCCAACCCGATGATCCAGATTGTGATGCGTGCCAAGCCCCACGACAAAATAATGCTAATCTCTGATTGCACCGGTTATTCCGGCGCGCCCACGGGTGTCTACCAGGGTTTCCTGGGGCATTCAGGCGAGGTGATCGTGGACGATCTCGGATTTGTGCGTGAACCCGGGGGTCGCTTGCGCGGGAGCAGCAAACCTGTGCTCTACGGTATCTGGAACCTGGTGGAAAACCTCGGTATCGAGATGGAAGATGTGCTCAAAATGTCATCACTTGTTCCTGCCAGAAAATACGGTATCGCCGACAAGAAGGGATCCCTGCAAATTGGCAAAGATGCTGATTTTGTGGTGATCAGCAATGAATTCCAGGCACTCGAAACCTACGTTGAAGGACGCAAGGTCTTCGACAGAGCCACTGAGGGGGATAAGATTTTCAATCAGCAAATGCTGAAGACCTTGAAGAGGCAACTATGATAAAAGTCGCAACTTCCACCAGCTTTGTGACGCCGCAGGAACCCTGCTTTATGGGCGGCTACGGCATGCGCACGCAAAAGTCAGAGGGCGTGCTTGACGAGCTGAAATGTACCGCAGTGCTGCTGGAGATCGAAGGCTCACGTGTTGTGCTGTGCGATGTGGAAATCCTGATGATCACATCCGAAATTGTGGCAGCAGTCAAGAACAGACTTCAGGAGGAGTATGGCATCCAACCTGAAATGGTGACAATCGCCACCACCCACACCCACGCCGGACCAGAAATCCGCTCTGAGCGCTTGCCTATGTTCAATGAAGACAGTGACGATGGATTCTGGCGGCGATATCAGGATTTTTTGAAGGAAACAATTTTTGCCACGATAGCCGGCTGCTTTGAAGCCGAATTGAAAGAAGCTGACGCCTGGTACAGAACGGTGAAAATTGAGGGCTTGTACGGCAATCGCAATGGGATTGGCAAGCCCGAGGATAAAGATGTCACATTGATCGTCTTTAAAAACCGGCAGGAAGTGCTGGCGGCAATCGTCAACATTTCCTGCCACCCGACTGTGTTGGGCGCACAAAACCTGCAGATCAGCAGCGACTTGTTGGGGTACATCAGTCGGGGTGTCAAAGAGCGGCTGGGAGTGTATCCGCTGATGATGCAAGGCGCTTCAGGAGACATGAGCAACCGCAACTACCGCCAGGGTCACGACGCGCAAGAGCTCACTCGCACCGGCGAAGGCATCTTGGCACAACTTTTCGCCAGTGAGGATCTTGAAACGCTTAGTCTGAACAAACCGGTCATCGAAGGCTACCACTGGGAAATAAGTTATCCCCAGGATAAAGAAGCGCTCCGAAAATTACAGGCGCAAATCCGGGAGCAAATGGCGGCTGAAAACGATTATGACAAGCATAAGATCCTGCTCTCATCCGATTATGGCATTGATCTCAAACTGAAGAAGGATGAAGTTACCGCCACGTTCGACGCGGCGGTTATCCGCCTTGGCGACATTGAAATCTGCAAACAACCCGGGGAGCTATTCTCGCGCTTTGGCATGCAAATCAAAGCAGCCAGCAAGGCAAAACTCCCCCTAATCTGGGGGTATTGCGATGATTATGGCGGTTATCTTGCCGACGAGGGCGAGTACGGCAAAACTTACGAAAGTATCATGTCCCCTATGCCTAAGGGCGCATCGGAAGAGATTACAGCTGACCTGGCACGTTTGATGGTAGGAGAAACGGAGAAAAAATGA
Source organism: uncultured Anaerolineaceae bacterium (assembly GCA_964434665.1). Classification (GTDB taxonomy): domain Bacteria; phylum Chloroflexota; class Anaerolineae; order Anaerolineales; family Anaerolineaceae; genus Mesolinea. Next base: position 35,108 of record CAYSVX010000008.1, on the reverse strand, counting down.
GCTACGCAAACGAGTACTTGGAAAACATTGGCGGAATTCTTGAGAAAATCAAGGAGCACGAAGAGGATTACCGCAAAACCGCAGCCGCGATTTTAGAGCGGGTCAAACAAGGTAGAATGATCTTCCCCTTTGGTACGGGTCATGGGCATCTGCTGGCGCTGGAGATGTTCTACCGCGCCGGCGGCATGATGGGGGTGAACCCCATCCTGACCGAAGAACTCATGCTGCATAAATCAGCCACGGGTTCCTCTGCCTTTGAGCGCAGCGAAGGCAAGGCTGAACCGTTGCTGGAGGAATTCAAGGTCAGCGACAAAGATGTGGTGATTGTGTTCTCAAACAGCGGCATCAACCCGCTGACAATCGAGATGGCTTTGGGCGCAAAAGAACGCGGCGCGCTGACCATAGCGCTGACCAACCTCAACCATTCCCGCCCGCTGCAAAGCCGCCATCACTCAGGGCAGAAGCTCTATGAGATCTGCGACATCGTGCTCGACAACTTTGGCGTATTAGGAGATGCCTGTGTGGAAGTGGCTTCGGGAATTAAGATCGCGCCGACGTCCACCATCTCTGGTGCTGCGATTGTACACACCCTGACTGCCATGATGACTGAGCTGGCGGAGGCGGAAGGCTACGAGCTCGAACTCCTGACCTCAGGTAACGTTCCCAATGGACACGAACGCAACCTGGCACTGATAAACAAGTACAAGGGCGTTATCAAGAGCCTTGGATTGTAAATTCTGACCGGAATTGAAAGGATTTGTTTTGAAGAGAGAATTTAATAAAGAGAACATCAAATTAGCTGCTTTTGACCTGGACGGTACAATCCTGACCAAGAGCACTATCACTGAGGTTACCAAAGCTACGATAACGCGCCTGGCTGAAAGCGGTTTAAGAACTATTGTGGCCACCGGTCGGCACATTTTTACGTTACCCCCGGCAGTGCATGATATCCCCAGTTTAGAGATCGCTATTGGCTCCAATGGTACGATGATTGGCAACATCCGCAGTAAGGAGCTTTACAATTTTGATGGTTTTGATGTGGAAACAGCGTTGAGTTTTCTGCGTTGGTTGCCCACCATCACGAATTCTTTCCATGTCTCTTTTCAGGATAGTTCTGGTTACCTGATGAAGCAAGATTTTGAGCGTTTGCTGGACCTGCAGCCCAATGAAGCAGAGCGCGAAAAATCGGCACGGGAGTACCGCAGGGTCTATACGATCCTTGATGACATTGAGCATGTCGAACAGACCATGAAGCCGGTGGCGAAGTTTGGTTTCAGGATGGCTAAAGAGGAAGATGTGTCTGCCGCGGTCCGCATGGTACGGCAAAACTTCGGTTTTGAAGCTGCCATTACAGACTATCAGACCATTGAGGTGACAAAAGGCGGCGTCACAAAAGCTTCGGGTTTGATTCACGTTTGCGAGCACTACGAAATAAGCCCCGAAAACGTAATCGTCTTTGGCGATAGCGGCAATGACGTCCCGATGATGCGGATAGCCGGATATGCTGTTGCGATGGGTAATGCCTTCCCTGATGTGAAACTTGCGGCAGATGAAGTGACCGAAAGCATTCATGACGATGGCGTGGCGGTCGCGATTGATCGTTTGTTTGACCTATAAAGGAGAAAAATGGCAGTTCAACCCTCTGAAATAAAGAAGTTGAAAACCGAACAGCGCAATCCTGCGACCCTGGATATTGATCTGCTGCCTACCCTGGATATGGTGCGGATGCTAAACGATCAGAACAGGGTCCTGGCTGACGCCGTGGACGAGCAGGCAGAGCAAATCGCGGAAGCGGTGGAGCTTATCACGGAGCGCATGCTGCGAGGCGGACGCCTGATCTATATCGGCGCGGGCACCAGCGGCAGGCTTGGCGTGATGGATGCTTCGGAAATTCCGCCGACATTCTCTATGCCGACTGAGGGCGTGGTCGGGTTGATAGCCGGCGGTGAGAGAGCCATAAGCGGCGCCGTGGAGCACGTTGAGGATGATCCCCTGGCAGCTGTTGAGCAATTGAAGTCACTCGGGTTGTACCAGAACGACGTTGTGTGTGGCATCGCTGCCAGCGGTCGCACGCCCTACGTAATTGGCGGGCTGGACTACGCCAAGAGCGTCGGCGCAGGCACAATCAGCGTGGCGAATAACAAACACAGCGAAATTGGCAAGCACGCGGATGTGGCGATCGAGGTGGAAACCGGACCAGAAGCGCTTTCCGGCTCTACCCGCCTGAAAGCCGGCACAGCCCAGAAGCTGGTGCTGAACCTGCTTTCAACCGCGACGATGATCCAGCAAGGCAAGACCTACAGCAACCTGATGGTAGATGTTAGAGCGACGAATGAAAAACTGCAGGCACGCTGCCTGAACATCCTGCGCGAAATTTTCCCCGCTGTGGAAACCGAACGCCTGGCGGAAGCCCTGGCATCCGCAAAAGGGAGCGTAAAACTGGCGGCTGTGATCATCAAAACCGGGTTGCCAGTCGAGAAGGCGCGCGCTGAACTGGAGAAGCACGACGGACATTTGCGCCGGGTTTTTGGAGAGGCATAGTATGCTGGCGAGAACCATCATCATCCCTGCCAAGGGAAAGGCTGAAGTCGTCGAGGAAGAGCTCGACATCAGCAATCTCCAGCCCAACGAAGCCATCATCCAGGCCGAAGCCACCATGATTAGCGCCGGCACAGAGCTCTCGCGCGTGTTCGAGATCAAGAAGGGCTTCAGCTACCCGGTTCGCCCAGGCTACTCGGCGGTCGGGAAAGTGCTGGCGAAGGGCGATGGGCTGACGGACCTGCAGGTAGGTGATCGGGTGTTCTATACCGGACCACACACCTCGGTCTGCCGTTTCTCGCGTGGCAAGCGCACCCAGGGACCGATGATCTTCAAACTGGCCGAGGGCATTGGCGCCCAGGAAGGCACCCTTATCACTCTGGCACTGGTGGCGATTAGCGGCATCAACAGCGTGGAAGTGCGATTGGGAGATCGCATCGGGGTGTTTGGTATGGGGATGATTGGGCTTTTGGCGGGACTGATGCTCAAGAAGCTGGGGGCAGATGTGGTGGCGATTGACCCGGTGGTGGAACGCTGCGCACAGGCGCAGCAAATGGGAATTGCACACATAGTGGACTGCCCGGCGGAAGAACAGCTGGCGCAGATCCAGGCGCGTTTTGGCGGTCTGGATGCAGCCGTAGATGTCACGGGTGCTGCGCGGGCGATCGAGACGGCAATCCTGGCTACCAAGAAGTACGGTCAGGTGGCGCTGCTGGGAACCCCACGCGCGGCCTGCACCCTGGATGTGACCCCGATGCTGAATGCCATCCACATGCGCATGCTGCGTGTAACCGGAGCCTTCAACAGCCTGGAACCGGTGTTTGAGAGTGAAGGCATGCGCCTGAACGTGGCGCGCAACTTTGAAACCGTCTGCGGCATGATCTTGAGCCGTGAGCTGCCAGTTTCGTGGCTGATCACGCATGTGATCGCCCCTGAGGAGGCGGAAAGAGCCTACCATGGCTTGATGTTTGAGCCGGACCTCTACCACTGCGTGGTGATAGACTGGGGCAAATAAGTCAATATATAAAATCTTAGCAAACTGGCGGAGTCCGCGAACCCCTGTAAGAGAACACAAGGGCAAGTTGAAGCTGATTCCGCACTACGAAAATCCCGTCATCGCGAGCCTAATTTGCGAAGCGATCTCGTCTTTACCTGCCAGCAATCACCTATGAGCTATGAGCTATCCGCCTTATCCGTTACAATAAGGGCATGATCATTTTCCACAACATCTCACAATTGATTACCCTTGCGGGGGGTCCCCAGAGGGGGCTGCAGCTTGGAAATCTCGGCATTATCCAGCAGGGCGCGATCGTTTGCGAAGGTGAAACGATCGTCGCTGTTGGAACAGAATCCGAAATGCTTGAGCACTATCCCGATGCTGACCGCGTGGACCTGCGAGGGCGGGCGGTTGTGCCGGGGTTCGTGGACCCGCATACCCACCTGATCTGGGCAGGAGACCGCGCGGGCGAGTTTGAGATGCGCCTGCAGGGTAAGAGCTACATGGAGATCATGGCAGCCGGAGGGGGCATCCTCGCGACGCTGACAGCCACGAGGAGCGCCAGCCTTGAGCAGTTGGTGGAAGAAGCACGTACCCGGGCGGATGCCGCCTTTTCCCATGGAACCACCACAATCGAAGCAAAAACGGGTTACGGGCTGGACATCGAAACCGAACTGCGCCAATTGGAAGCCATCCTGGAGTTGGATCGCACCGCGCCGATTGAGATTGTGCCCACCTACATGGGCGCGCACGCCATCCCGCCGGAGTACAAAGGCGATACCATCGGCTATACCCGTTTTTTGTGTGAACAGGCACTGCCGGTGACGAAGCAGTGGTGGCTTGAGCATTCAAGCGGCAGACCCCTGCCCTTTGTGGACGTTTTTTGCGAAGCGGGTGTGTTCGAGATCGAGCAAACTCGCGAGATCCTAAGCGTGGCAAAGGCTCTCGGTTTTCCGATCAAATTGCATGCCGATGAGTTTGAAAATTTGGGCGGTGCCAGCCTGGCAGCCGAGCTTGGCGCTATCTCGGCGGATCACCTGGTGAAGACCTCGCTGGAGGACATCGTTCGCCTTGCGGCGAGTGAGACCGTAGCAGTGTCATTGCCGGGTACGCCCTTTGGTCTGGCCCAGCGGGAATACACTCCTGCAAAAGAAATCCTGGCAGCCGATGGCTACCTCGCGCTGGCCACCGATCTTAACCCGGGCACCACTTGGAACGAATCCATGCAGTTCATACAGGCGCTGGCCTGCCGTTACCTGAAGCTGACGCCCGCCCAGGCACTGGCAGCTTCCACGATCAACGCCGCCAAGGCTATCACCCTGGAGCACAAAGTTGGCTCAATTGAGGCGGGAAAACAGGCGGACTTTTTGGTTTTGACCACGCCGGATTACCGCAATCTCAGCTACCGCTACGGGACCAACCAGGTGGCGATGGTCGTCAAAAAGGGTAACCTTTACCCAAATGTTGCATAGGTGAAAATGGATCAGGAATTGACGCGCCAGTTGATCAATCTTGCCATCCTCATTGCGGGGTTGCTGGCGATCGTCTGGGTGCTGCGGGACGTCTTCAAACTGGCCTGGCGGGTGATCCGAACGATTGTATTGATCATAATCCTGCTGGCGATCCTGGGGAACCTCCTGGGCATCATCCAGCTTCCGAGGTTGTGATGGAATTAAGTGTCGAGCAAGCCCGCGCATACTACCCCGGCGATGATCCCGTGCATGGCTTTGATCACGTCATGCGGGTCTACCGGATTGCCGAGCGGCTTGGAAGAGAAGAAGGCGCGGACCTTGAGATCATCCATACTGCCGCGCTTTTGCATGACTCACGAGGCGCGGATCCGCGCGGCGAGGCGAACGAACGCGAGGTGCACCACCTGCTCAGCGCGGAGTTTGCCGAAACTGTGCTTTCTAAGATGGGTTGGCAGTCGGAGCGAATTGCGGCGGTGCAGCACTGCATCCGCAGCCACCGCTACCGCGCGCAGGATGAACCCCCGCAGACCATCGAAGCGATGTGCCTTTTTGACGCGGACAAGCTGGACGTCCTTGGGGCAATTGGGGCGGCACGCACTACGGCTTTCTCCGCGCAAGCAGATCTGCCGTTTTATCGGGAGCCTTCCCAGCTCTTCCTGGATACCGGCGAGCATGAACCCGACGAGCTGCATAGTGCTTATCACGAGTTTTTATTCAAGTTGCAATTCGTGCACGAACGTCTGCTCACCAAAGCCGGCAGAGCCATTGCCCAGCAGCGGGACGCATTTCTGCGCCAGTATTTTGAGCAGCTTCAAGCCGAATGCCGCGGTGAGCGTTAAATTAAAGAAATAGAATGATCGGGGCAATGTCGATTGCGCCGGCGTCCTTGGTGCGTAGCCTCCCTATGGGACCGTGCGCACCATTTGACCTTTGGGTCTCCATTTTTTACTTTGATCACAATCGCGTAGGTCAGGTTCTTCATTTGAACCTGACATCACGAGTGTCAACAAGTAAAGCTCTCAAAAAAAGGCTTTCGACGTCAGGTTGAACTGCGCAACCTGACCTACGGCTAAATGTGTTACCTATGTCCTGTCACATTCTGTTGCCTATCTCTTGGTACCATACAACGGTTGTCAACCCTACAGGATGATCTTGGTAGTTCATAGACCGGACATCGTGCCCTTTGGGTATTGCGCAGCACCTGTCCCTGAGCGTAGCGAGTGGGATTCAATCCGGCTAATACTGGAGACCTGTCGGTCAAATGCCGTGCTCGGTCAGGAGACCGGCACGATCAGTTTCTTACTTCGTCGCGCAGGCGATGCAGGGGTCGAAGAGGCTCATAGCTGCCAGGTTGAAGGACATTACCGCATCGACTAATATTTGTTTCCTAATTAAATTGGACATTAGCGTATAATAAGCTTATCACGCTGGTTGGTTTATGAAAAGGGTTCCGTGAAAAGCAACTTTCTGCGCATCTTTTCTTCGTTAGCAATTTTGTCTCTCTTACTTCCATCCTGCTCCATTCAGGCTCAACAAACTAAAGCACTAACAGAAACGCCTGAGCAGGAGGTCGTGTCTGAAGTTGACCCAACTCTGCCGGAAGGTCTGACAAGTTCCGAAACGCCCGCGCAGGAGGTCGTGTCTGATGTTGATCCAACTCTGCCAGAAGGTCTGACAAGTTCCGAATGGCAAAGCATCCAGAACCAAATCATGTCAAACCTTTCACAGCAGGCTTACGTCAAAGCTTCCAATACGGTTCCGATTTATTATTTTGACGCAACTTTCGCCGTTTCTAATGACACGATCGTTATTTTTGGCCATTTTGGAGACAGTGCTGCCACTGGTGTCAATGGGGATCAGAGCGACAACAGCGCTGGTGGTGTAGGTGCTGCCTATGTGTTTGTACGTGATGGCACAAACTGGATCCAGCAGGCTTACCTCGAAGCGTCCAATGCGGATGCCGGTGATCGTTTTGGCTGTTCTGTCGCCGTGTCCAATGACACAATCGTTGTAGGTGCGTATTATGAAGACAGTGCTGCCACTGGTGTCAATGGGGATCAGAATGACAACAGCGCGGAAGAGGCAGGTGCTGCCTATGTGTTTGTGCGTGATGGCACCACCTGGACGCAGCAGGCTT
>CAYSVX010000008.1:0-27864 GCA_964434665.1 uncultured Anaerolineaceae bacterium | reverse complement strand
CGCAGCAGGCTTACCTCAAAGCATCCAATACGGATGCCGAAGTTTATTTTGGCAGTTCTGTCGCCGTCTCCAATGACACGATCGTCGTTGGCGCTTCTGGTGAATCCAGTGCTGCCACGGGTGTCAATGGGGATCAAAATGACAACAGCGCTGGTGGTGCAGGTGCAGCCTATGTGTTTGTACGTGATGGCACCACCTGGATACAGCAGGCTTACCTCAAAGCTTCCAATGCAGATGCCGGAGACTGTTTTGGCTGTTCTGTCGCCATATCCAATGACACGATCGTTGTTGGTGCTCTTGGTGAATCCAGTGCTGCTCTTGGTGTCAATGGGAATCAAAGTGACAACAGTTCAACTAATGCAGGCGCTGCCTATGTGTTTGTGCGTGATGGCACCACCTGGATGCAGCAGGCTTACCTCAAAGCTTCCAATACGGATGACTGGGATGAATTTGGCTATTCTGTTGCGGTCTCCAATGACACGATCGTTGTAGGTGCTGCCTATGTGTTTGTACGTGATGGCACCACCTGGACGCAGCAGGCTTACCTCAAAGCATCCAATACGGATGCCGAAGTTTATTTTGGCAGGTCTGTCGCCGTCTCCAATGACACGATTGTCGTTTGTGCTAATGGTGAATCCAGTACTGCCTATGTGTTTGTATATGATGGCACCACCTGGACGCAGCAGGCTTACCTCAAAGCTTCCAATACGGATGCTTTTGATCATTTTGGCAGTTCTGTCGCAGTCTCCAATGACACGATCGTTGTTGGTGCTTGGGGTGAATCCAGTGCTGCCACTGGTGTCAATGGGGATCAGTATGACTTCAACACTAATGTTGCAGGTGCTGCCTATGTGTTTGTGCGTGATGGCACCACCTGGACGCAGCAGGCCTACCTAAAAGCGTCCAATACGGATGCCGATGATCGTTTTGGCTATTCTGTCGCCGTCTCCAATGACACGATCGTCGTTGGAGCTTTTGGTGAAGACAGTGCTGCCACTGGTGTCAATGGTAATCAGAGTGACAACAGCGCTCGTAGTGCAGGTGCAGCCTATGTGTTTGTACGTGATGGCACCACCTGGGCACAGCAGGCTTACCTCAAGGCTTCCAATACGGATGCTTATGCCCATTTTGGCAGTTCTGTCGCCGTCTCCAATGACACGATCGTTGTTGGTGCCAGTTATGAAGACAGTGCTGCCAATGGTGTCAATGGGGATCAGAATGACAACAGCGCGGAAGATGCAGGTGCTGCCTATATGTTCGTGCATGATGGCACCACGTGGACGCAGCAGGCTTACCTCAAAGCTTCCAATACGGATGCAGGTGATCGTTTTGGCGTATCTGTTGCCGTCTCCAATGACACGGTCGTTGTTGGAGCCTACTATGAATCCAGTGTTGCAACTGGTGTCAATGGGGATCAGAATGACAACAGCGCGGAAGATGCAGGTGCTGCCTATGTGTTTGTACGTGATGGCACCACGTGGACGCAGCAGGCTTACCTCAAAGCGTCCAATACAGATGCTGGAGATTGGTTTGGCACTTCTGTCGCCGTCTCCAATGACACCATCGTCGTTGGTGCTAATGGTGAATCCAGTGCTGCCACTGGTGTCAATGGGGATCAGAATGACAACAGTGCTTCAGGGTCAGGTGCAGCCTATGTGTTTGTACGTGATGGCACCACCTGGGCACAGCAGGCTTACCTCAAGGCCTCCAATACGGATGCCGGAGATTGTTTTGGCTGTTCTGTCGCCGTCTCCAATGACACGATCGTCGTTGGAGCTTTTGGTGAAGACAGCGCTACCCTTGGTGTCAATGGTAATCAGAATGACAATAGCGCTGGTGGTGCAGGTGCTGCCTATGTGTTTGTCCGTGATGGCACCACCTGGATACAGCAGGCTTACCTCAAAGCTTCCAATGCAGATGCCGGAGATATTTTTGGCGAGTCTGTAGCCGTCTCCGATGACACGATCGTTGTTGGTGCTGAGGTTGAATTTAGCGCCGCCAGAGGTGTCAATGGAAATCAGAACGACAACGGCGCTCCAAACTCAGGTGCTGCCTATGTGTTTGTTGGTGAACTAATCGTTCCTTAAGTATAGGTTCTATATACCTATGGTTTAGAAGTGAATCTCGATCAAACCCACTACCGGATCATCAGGTTTTGATGATCCGGTTTTTTTGTCCAATCCTCTGATCGTGCCGGTGTTGCGAAGCACCCCAGCGCTGAAAGCGCGTGTGGGCTCGCCTAGCACGGGACCATCTACTGATCGTGCCGGCGTCCTCAGTGCGTAGCCTCCCTGTGGGACCGAGCACGGGGGCATTACCTGATCGTGCCGGTGTCCTCATACCCATCCACTTCGTTTCGGGCACAGGCCGAGCATGGGGGCATCATTTGATCGTGCCGGTGTCCTCACCGAGCACGGGGTCTGACCTTTAGGTCTCAAAAAGATTATTCTTCTGTAAGAGCAACCACTTGAGAATCACCCTCTCGAGGGCGGTGGTTGCCCGGGGTAGGTGCACCCGTTTCATCATCAGGTTGACGCGGGCGTCAACCCTACGGTCATTCAAATAATATGCGTTGTAGGGAAAAGGCACCTGTGCCCACGTAGCAGGGTATGCCTTTTCCTCGTGTCAAAAAGTTGAATGTCCCGCGATGAGAGGCTTTTCACGGTCGTCGACGCTACAGGATGATCTTGGCAGTTCGTAGGCCGGACATCGTGCTCTTTGGGTATTGTGGGATTCAATCCGACTATTACTGGAGACCTTCGGTCAACTGCCGTGCTCGGCCTTGAGGCCGGCACGATCAAGATCCGTAGTGGTTACCCGCTGGCTACATTATGTGGGCAGGCACGAAGGCCTGCCACTACGAAGCCACCTCCCTCAAATCCCCAAGAGTAGGGGTTAACCCTACGAAAAACGAACAGAGGAGACCTGTCGGACAAAACCCTCGCGCGGTCTGGAGACCGGTGAGAACAGAGGAGACCTGTCGGTCAAATGCCGTGCTCGGTCAGGAGACCGGCACGATCAGCTTCTTACTTCGTCGCGCAGGCGATGCACGGGTCAAAGGCGCGCACAACCCGCCCGACAGCTCGTTCCAGCTCGGCATTTATGCCTTCCGGGCTCACGTAACGTTTTGCCGCCACGGTCAGCGCGCGGCGTATGGCAAGCATATTGTGCACGGTGGGGATCACAAAATCCGCGGTCTTGATTAAACCATTTTCGACCTCGTAGCGGTGGATAAGCGGTCCTCTTGGTGCCTCCACCAGGCCATAACCGGTGCCATCCCTGGGGGCGTAGCCGACTTCGGTCTCGCCATGTTCGAGGTCACATTCGAGCATCAGTTGCGCTTTTTCAAGGGCATACACCAGTTCAATTCCACGGCAGAGGTCAAAAAACAGGATCGCGTGGGCGGGCTTGCCAAAGGTCTGAACAAAGCGTTTTAGGTAAGCGTCAGCCAAGGGCGTGCCGAGCGATTCCGCCAGATTAATGCGCGCCAGGCTGTTGGCACGCAGGATCTGCCCCATATAGCTGCTGACGCCCGCGTAGGAATATTCGCTTTCAGCAACCTGCAGGTATGCCTCAAATTCATGCGGATCAAAGCTCAGCGCTTCGGTACCGTCTGGCTGCATCACGCGCAAGCGTCGGCTGTTTAGGCGATAATCGTTCGCTTCGGTGGAAGACAGGTAATGGGTGGGTTCGTCGTCGCCCCAAGTGCCGATGCGGTCTGCCATTTCCATGGACATTTCCCAGTAGATATCCACTAACTCGGTAGCAACTGGCAGCAGTTCTTTGATGGTTTGGATCATCCGATCCGCTTTTTCCCTGGGTATGCCGCTGGTGACTCCGCCGATTACGGTTTTGATCGGATGGATAAACTGACCACCAGCAAGGCTGATCAGGTCCGTGCCGATTTTGCGGATCCTGAGTGCCATCTGTGCCAGCGAGAATTCGCGGGCTTTTCCGGTCTCACTTTGCGAAAGTTCAAACAAGGAGCTGGCATTGGCGCGGTCGGGCATGGTGAAGATGAAAAGCGAGGTTGCCTGGTTCTGAATAAGTTGACCGAGCAGCAGCACTTCGCGAATATCTAAAGCCAAGGGGGGAGGGGTGATGCCGAAGGTGTCCTCGAGGGCTTTGACCGAGGCGACCTGGTGGGCGGTGGAGCACACACCGCAAATACGCGGGACGATGACCGTGATTTGTTCGGCAGGCACACCGCGCACATAATGACCGAAGCCGCGCATTTCCATCGCCTGAAAATCAGCTCTAAAAACTTCGTTATCGTGAATGTCGATCACAACCCTTGCGTGACCTTCTATGCGGCTGAGGGGGTAGGTGATTGTTGTCATTAGAGCATCTTCTCCTTAGTCCGCAGGGGGAGGTCGGATCCTTGTGTGTAATCGGTGAACTGACCAAGGAAGAGCGAAAGCCAGGGGGACGCCAGGGCGGCATCGATCTCTTCGGCGGGGATATCCGTCATACGCGAAAAAACACGCCGCAGGTTGTCGAGCACGAATTTGGGCTCTTTGTTCAGATACGGGTTGGCAGGTCCGCGGCAGCCCACACAGGCATGCCCGGGACGTGTGCAGAGCGCGCCGCAGCCACCGCGGGTGGAAGTGCCCACACAGACATAACCCTGGTTGATCAGGCAGATGTCTGGCAGAACCACGCCGCTGCGTGAGCCGGTAATTGAGGTGGGACGCATATCATTGAGTTTTTGGCGACCGCATTCCTGGCAGACGATGGCTGCTATTTTGGCATTCTCAGGATCTGTCAACGCGGTGATGAAGAGCTCGGGCGTGGGCGGGCAGCCAGGTAGATAGAGGTCAACGTCCACGAATCGGTCAAGCGGGTAAGCGTTTGGGAGCATGTCGGGCATGCGCAGACGGTGCGAGGCTTTAATGAAAGACTCGCGCGCGATGTGATTATCCTTAAACTGGGCAACGCCGCCCGAAAGCGCGCAGGTGCCGACCGCAATCAGTTTCTTTGCGCGGGAACGCCCCTTGCGCAGATTGTGGATGTCTTCATCGGTGCGCACGCCGCCAGTTACCAGCAGGACTTCCACATCATCCGGAATTTTGTTGGATGTAACCACCAGGGGCATGTAAACCAGTTGAAAATTACTGATCCATTCATCGGAATTCAGCAGCGACACTTCGCACCCAGAACATCCGGAGAGTTGAAGCAGGGCAAACTTGGGAAGGTCTTTTGATTTTTCCATGGGCTCATTTCCACAGTATTAGTTGGGTTATCCACAATTATAAACAGTTATCCCCCAGTTTTGATGGGGTTTATCCACTAGTTTTCCACAAGGCTACTGTCAAACAAAGAAGAGAACGATAATCTGAGAGTAGGATGGGGTAAAATTGACCGCTGAGGTGAAAATGGAACCAACATTAGAGCACGTAATCAGCTGGGTTAAAGAAGCAGCCGTTATGGCACAGCAAATGCGAGGAGAGGATCTGCAGGTGCGGCACAAGAGCAAAGCAGATCTTGTCACGGCAGCAGATACTGCTATTGAAGCCTTCATGATCGAAAAGATCCACACTCACTTCCCTGGTCACAGCGTCAATGCTGAGGAAACAGGGCAGCACGAGGGCGACAATGATCACGAGTGGTTCATCGACCCAATAGATGGCACGCTGAATTATGCCCATGGATTGCCGCAATACGCGATCTCCGTGGGGTATGCGCATAAGGGCGAGCTCAAGCTTGGGGTAATCGCCAATCCGCCCATGCAGGAATACTTCTATGCCGAAGCCGGCAAGGGCGCCTGGTTGAATGGCAAGCCCATTCACGTCTCTGAGACGATCGAACTGATCGATTCCATGCTCATCACCGGTTTCCGTTACAACCTGCTCGATACACCCCGCTCCAACATCAACAACTTCATCCGTCTTGCGCATGAAGTCCAGACCATCCGACGGCTGGGCTCAGCCGCGCTGGACTTGGCGTACGTGGCTTGTGGGCGCGTGGAAGGTTTTTGGGAGATTGCGCTTAACCCGTGGGATGTGGCGGCAGGTATCCTCTTGATCCGCGAGGCCGGCGGCGTCGTCAGCACGCTCCACGGAGAAGGACACCTGTTGAAAGGCAGCGTGGACATCCTGGCAGCCAATCCTGTCATCTTTCCGAAGCTGAAAACCATCCTGGACGAGGAACGCGCGAAGACAATCTAACCGCATGGGTTCAGGGCAAGCATCGAGAAATTGTGCAAGTATCCTTGCAGAATGAACCTGCGACTTTAGCTTTTCCCCGAACGCGTTGTTAGCGGATATAATCCAATTAACCTTCTTTCAAGGCGGAACTTGTGGAATTTATTCAGGACATTCTGGCTAACCCTCCATTATTGGTGACGGTCATTTTGACCATCGGAGTCATCCTGGTCAATGGCTGGACGGATGCCCCGAACGCTATCGCAACTTGCATTTCTACGCGCGCCATCAAACCAAAAAATGCCATTTTGATGGCAGCAGTCTTCAATTTTCTCGGTGTGTTTGTGATGACGATGATCTCCAGTAAAGTAGCCATGACCATCAGCAACATGGTAGATTTTGGCACCGATGTGAAAGCCAGTTCCATAGCACTCAGCGGCGCCCTGGCATCGATTGTGATCTGGGCGACGGCAGCCTGGTACTTTGGCATCCCAACCTCCGAAAGCCACGCGTTGATTGCCGGTCTGACTGGCGCAGCGGTTGCATATTTCAATAGCTTCAAGGGCGTCAATGGGGCTGAGTGGATGAAAGTGGTGTTTGGCTTGCTCCTTTCCACCTTTGGCGGGTTTTTCCTTGGTTGGGGAATTGCCAAGCTGATTGAAGTTATTTTTAAGCACCAGGACAGGCGAAAGACTAATAAACTTTTTAAGAATGCCCAGGTGGGCGGAGCAGCCGCAATGGCGTTTATGCACGGCGCGCAGGACGGGCAAAAGTTCATCGGCGTATTCCTGATCGGAATGGCGCTGGCAAAGGGGCAGGCTGTGCAAGGGGTCATTGAAATTCCAATTTGGCTGATGCTGTTTTGCTCGGTCATCATGGCGCTTGGAACTTCGATTGGCGGCTACCGCATCATCAAAGCAGTTGGAATGGATATGGTAAAACTTGAGACTTACCAGGGATTCAGCGCGGATCTTGCAGCCGCACTTTCGCTTTTAGCAGCCACTTTGTTCAGAGGGTTGCCTGTGTCTACCACCCACACCAAAACGACCGCCATCATGGGCGTAGGCGCAGCCAGGCGAGTGCGCTCAGTGAATTGGGGCGTGGTGCGGGAGATGGTGCTGGCATGGGTGCTAACCTTCCCTGGATGCGGTTTGCTCGGGTATCTTGTGACGCGTTTGTTCATTTACTTGTTTGTTTAAGGATGTCTTATGGCCAAAAAAGATAATAATTACTACAATATGTTCAGCGATATCGCTGCGGATGCGATTATCGCCGCCCATCATCTCGAAAAAACGGTTAAGAACTACAACCCTGACAAGATGGAGAAACTCAATAAAACCATGCACGAGATCGAGCATGGAGCGGATCTGAAAAAGCATCAAATGATGAAAATGCTTGTCGCAGAGTTTATCACTCCAATCGAGCGGGAAGACATCGCAACCTTGTCTTACATGCTGGATGATGTATTGGACAGCATTGAAGAGGTTTTTCAGATGTTCTTCATGTATAACGTGAAGTCAATGCGTCCTGAAGCCATTGATTTTGTGGACCTGATCGTGCGATCCACCGAGGCAATGAAGGCTTGCTTTGATGAATTCGAGCATTTCCGTAAATCAGATCTGATTGCCAAAAAGATCGTTGAGGTGAATGTGATCGAAGAGCTTGCCGATTCACTTTATTTCAAAACTGTGCGCGAGCTTTATACCAAGGAAAAAGACCCGATGCAAGTGATGGCTTGGGTGCGCCTTTTAGACCGTTTTGAAAGGATCTGCGATGAATGTGAACATGTCGCGGACACAATCGGCTCGGTCATCATGAAGAACTCGTAAATTTCCCGCAATCTGAAAACAAAAAAACGCCCTGGCAATCAGTTTGATGCCAGGGCGTTTTCAATATCGTTTGATTGGATGTTAAACCTTCGAGATGGTAACGAAAATCACCGGACGGCGCTTGGTTTCCTCGTTGATCAACGAAGTTGAGACACTTTGGATTTCTTTTTGCAGATTGTTTGCTGGAAAACGCGTCAGTTTCACCACACGCTTGCGCAGCTCGCCAAACAGCTCCTGCGACTCATCCTGCGCGATGAAACCGCGGCTGATGATCTCCAGGTCTTTAAAAGTGCCGTTGTTTTTATCGAGCTCAAGGTTTAGCAGCACCACGCCGTCCTGGCTGAGCAATTCGCGGTCGCGCATGGTGGAACGATCCACATCGCCCACGCCAATGCCGTCCACGAAGACATAACCGCCGGGGATGCGTTCGCCCAGGGTCATCTCGCCATGGTTAAACTCAATAATGCGACCATTTTCAACCAGGGCGACTTGCTTCTCGTCCATTCCTACTTCGAGTGCCAGGCGTTTGTGCTGTTTGAGCATGCGCAGTTCGCCATGGACAGGGATCAGGTAGCGCGGCTTCACGAGATGCAGCAGCAGTTTGATCTCCTCCTGGCTGGCATGCCCCGAGACATGCACGGGCATGATAGCTTCATAAACCACCTCTGCGCCCTGTTCCATCAGGCGGTTGATGGCGCGATAAACCGGCTCTTCGTTACCTGGGATGGGGTGGGAAGAGAGCACAATTGTGTCGCCCTCCTTAACGCTGAAGCGGTTGTTGGTGCCGTTCGCCAGCCGACCAAGAATGGAAGTCGGTTCGCCCTGGGACCCAGTGACCAGCAGTACCACTTTGCCATCTGGCATGGAAAGCGCTTGATCTGTGGAAACAACCACATTTTCATCATAATTCAGATAACCAAGTTCTTTGGCGATGCGGGCGTTTTCAGTCATACTGAGACCCACAAAAGTGACCTTGCGGTCATGTCTTTTCGCAGTATCCAATACCTGCTGCATGCGTGAAATCAGGGAGGCAAAGGTGGCAACGATAATCCGACCCTTAGCCTGGTAGAAAACCTTATCGAAAGCGTCATTGATCACGCGCTCCGAAGCCGTCCAACCGGGGCGTTCGGCGTTGGTGGAATCAGCCAGCAGCGCAAGCACGCCTCTGCGGGCAAATTCTGCCAGCTTACTGTAGTCAGTGGGGCGGCCGTCAATGGGGGTGTGGTCGAATTTATAGTCGCCGGTTTGTACGATAAGACCGGCAGGGGTATCGATGCCCACGCCGACGCCATCAGGAATGGAGTGGCAGACGTGGAAAAAGTCGACCTTGAAGGGACCGATTTGCACCGATTCGCCAGCCTGAATGTCGACTAACTTGGGTTCAACTTTCATCCCACGCCGGTTGAGCTTATTTTTGATCAAGCCATTGGTGAGGGGTGTGGCATAGACTGGCGCGTTCACGTATTCAAGCAGGTGACCGATAGCGCCGGTATGATCTTCGTGACCGTGGGTGATGACAATGCCTTTCACCTGGTTGGCACGCTGTTTGACATATTCAAAATCGGGGATGATGTAATCAATGCCGATCATGTCGTTGTCCGGGAACATCATGCCGGCGTCCACAATCAGGATTTGCTGATTGTATTCATACAATGTCATGTTTTTGCCCACCTCGCCCAGACCTCCGAGGGGGATAATACGTAATGTTTTTTTACTCATAATTTTTTACCTAACATAATAAACCGGCTGATGCCGGGGATTTTTCTCAGTTGCTGTCTTCATTTTACTCTGAAATCAGCCCGTGGATGAAACGTGTGGAACGATTGCACTTCCTCAGAAAATTTTTTACAAACCGCATACATTGCTCTGATCTTTCTCTAACATTCAATTTGTAAATTGTAGGTGTAAACACAAACATAACGGAGGTACATATGGCTTACATGATTAGACGAACTCCTTATTGGAGAAACCAATACAACTTGGAACGAGCAATGAACCGCTTTTTCGACATGGATACCGAACAACTTCCCTCCGGCTTCCCGCTGGATGTAATAGAGAATGATCAGGAATATGTCGTAAAAGCCAGTGTCGCCGGCTTCGATCCCGAGAAAATTGAGATCACCTATGACGACAACACCCTGTCCATCAAGGGTGAGGTCATGGAAGAGAACAAGGAATCTGAAGAAGGCAAATACCATATCCGCGAACGCAGTTACGGCAGTTTTTACCGCAGTATCTCAATGCCGGGCGTGATCGACGCTGAGCAAATTAGCGCTGAAACGGACAATGGCATCCTGGTAGTTCATCTGCCCAAGAAACCCGAGACCCAGCCGAAGAAAATTTCGGTGATCGCCCGGGAACCGAAAAAAGTAGTCGAGCACGAAAAGTAATTCAAGAAAAGTAAGTTAAGACAAACTGGCTTCCGATAAGGAAGCCAGTTTGGTTTTAACGTGAGGGGATTTATTGAGTGATGCGTGACTCGATCCTTGCGGAATCACCTGATCAGCCAAAGATGGCTTTGATCATCAGCATGATGCCAAGCAAAACCATAGGAACACCGATGATAGCGCCGATAACGGTTATCGTGAGCACCACACCTACGATCGCTATGACCAGCCCCAGGATCGCGCCGACGAGTCTGCCTGTGAACTTAAGGATCCACAACACCAGCTGGAACAGCGCCCAAAAAGGCCACAGTAGCAAAGGTATTCTTCGTTTCTCTTCCATCTTTCCTCTTTATCTGTTTTGAAAGTAACAGTTTGTGATTTTGATTATAAGTGGGTGGGACATGTCGGGGGATAGATAATATATGGATTCTGAGCGGTATTGGTTTTGTTGTTATCTGCTGATCGAAGGCCTCACGTACGTCAGGTTCTTAAGTTGAACCTGACGTCACGAATGCTGGCAAATACGGGCTCCAACAAAGCTATGCTTCCGACTGGTAGGGTGGTTTGGCGTCAGAGTATCTTGCTCTTTCTTGACATCAAAATAGCCAACCCACCGATAACAGCAGTCTTCCTCAAGATTTGCTTGAGCCGCCTTGTAGGGCTGAGGTCATGATGCTGAGAGCGAAACTAGCAGCACTCGCTCCAGCCGGCGTGTATTGGATGAATACGTGGTAGGAGACCTTGCGGTCAAAACCCTCGCACGGTGTGGACACCGGCGAGAACAGAGTCATCGTAGGGAGCAGAACGCGTAGGTCAGGTTGCGCAGTTCAACCTGACATCGGAAGCCCTTCTTTATTGAGGACCTTATTAGCCACCATTCGTGACTTATTGATGTTTTTGACATTATATTAGAGCGGAGAGACCGCGGCAATCTGCCTGAAAAAAAGAGCCGGGTTTCGTATCTGAACATGGCCTACGCAAAGAATACAACCCAACTTGCTTTAAATCAACCACCTGCAAGCAATTTACACACTATAATTAGCTGACAATCACTGGAAGGAGAAACCTCATGGACTACAAGAAATATCGTGTGCCCGGCAAAGGTAAGATCAGCCTGAAGGATTTCGACCCCAACGACTCGAGCGAGTTTGACGGCAAGAAGAACGAGGGAAAGGAAGCTCTGATCAAGGTCAACAAAGACATCGAGGCTTTGCAGGAGCAGATGTTTGCTGAAGGTAAGCGGCGCTTAATCGTGTTGGTGCAGGCTATGGATACGGCTGGCAAGGATGGCGTCATCCGCTATGTCTTTGAGAGGGTTAATCCCTCTGGCGTGCGTGTGGCGGCGTTTAAAACACCCTCTGCCATAGAGCTTTCCCATGACTACCTCTGGCGGATTCATCAGCAGACTCCTGGCAAAGGCGAAATCGTGATCTTCAACCGCTCCCACTATGAAGATGTGCTGGTAGTCCGTGTGCACAGCCTGGTGCCCAAGGATGTCTGGTCGAAGCGCTTTGATCACATCAACAACTTCGAAAAGATGTTGGTGGATGAGGGTACTACGATCCTGAAGTTTTTCCTGAACATTGACCTGCAAGAACAAGCCGAACGTTTCCTCGCGCGGGTGGAGGACCCCACCAAGCAGTGGAAGTTCAACCCGGGCGACCTGGAGGAACGGAAACTCTGGTCGGAGTATATGCAGGCATACGAAGATGTTCTTAATAAAACCAGCACGGAATATGCTCCATGGTATGTTATTCCCAGCAATAAGAAGTGGTATCGTAATTTGCTGATCGCCAATATCCTGCGTGACACGCTCAAGGGGTTCAAGATGAGCTATCCTGAACCGCCGGCTGATCTCGAGGGTTATCACAAGAAATTGCTTGAAATGACCCTCTCCAAAGAGGGTTAATGATCGCAGAAGAAGCGCGGACCGCGCCAGATGCAGTTCTGGTGGGTCGGTTACAGCGGGAGTATATTCTGCCGGCTGCTGCTCCAGCACGCCTGGATGGACTGGGAGGCAATCTTGCCTACGCAGCCGCGGCTTTTGCCTCGTGGGATGGGAAGGCAGGGCTGGTGTCGCGTGTTAGTTCTGATTTTCCCTTGTCTCGCCTGATACCCTTGACAGAGATTGGCTTTTTGCTGGATGGCGTTCATCCCGTTACTGAGCCTGTTGACTCGCGGTTTTTTGTGGCGTATGGCGAAGGGAATAAACCCAACTACGATAATCCGATCACCCATTTCGCGGAACGCCAACTGCCATTCCCGCCAGAACTGTTTGGATATCAACCCCGCCGGAGGTACTGCAGCAAAGTGGACTACCTGGGAGACTCTTTCCGGGTCACAGATATGCCCAGACCTTTTCTGGAAGCAAAGTCCGCCCACGTCTGCCCGATTGACTTCATTTCCCATAAGATCCTGCCTTCCGTGCTGAAGGGCGGAATGATCCAGACGCTGACCATGCGTGCCTGCAGCTGCTATATGGATCCAATTTTCTGGGAAGACATTCGCGGATTGATAACGGACCTGACAGCCTTCATGATGACCGAAGTCCAGGCGAAGAAGCTTTTCCAGGGGCGAAGCGTGGACTTGTGGGAGATCGCGGAGCATCTGGCGGGATATGGTCCACAAGCGGTACTCGTGCAGACGGGGGATGGCACCACGCGTCTGTATGACCGCACGAACCAGAAACGCTGGATCATCCCGGCTTACCGGTCACGCATCAGCGATCCGACCGGCATGCTGGATGCCTTCGACGGCGGTTTTCTAGCGGGCTTTCAAAAAACAAGTGAGCCGCTTGAGGGGGCTCTTTGCGGCAACATCAGCGCCGCGATTGCGGGGGAGGGCAGTGGACCTTACTTTTTGCTTGAAGGTTTGCCCGGGTTGAAAGAAATGCGCTTGCAAGTGCTGCGCCAGCAAATCATTGCGGCGTAGGTGTCGTGGATGGGGTTTGCGGAAGCAGCCTGACCTCATAGAGCGTTGACCAGTTTTTTCCGGTCAGGTAAAGTTTGTTGGCGAGATCGTCAAATGCGATACCGTTGAGCACTTCTCCCTGCATGGATTGATTTTGCTCGGGGCGTAAGCCTGTGAGATCTACCAAGCTCACCACGCTGCCATCCTCCGGATTGATGGCGACGATCGAGTCGGTCATGTAGATGTTGGCGAAGATTGTGCCGTTGATATATTCCAGCTCGTTCAGATACTCCACCGGTTGCCCCTGGTAGCTAACGTTGACCTGCCGGACGACCTGCATGGTGCCCGGGTCGAGCCAGTAGAGGGTGTTACTGCCATCGGAAAGGATCAGGGCTGAGCCGTCTGTGGTGAGCCCCCAACCCTGAGTCTGATAGTTGAATGTGCCGAGCATTTCGAGGGTGCTAGCGTCATAAACAAAACCCGTGTTCTCCTGCCATGTGAGCTGGTAGAGCTTCCCGTCGAGCAAAACGAGCCCTTCAGCAAAGTAGGCGGCATCCAGGTTGGTTTCCGCCTGCACGACGCCGCTGGCGGGTTCAACCTTACGCAGCGAAGACTGACCGTACAAACCGCAGCTTTCGTAGAAAATGCCCTCATTGATCACCAATCCCTGGGTGTAGCAATCCGGGTCGTGGGGATAGGTGGCAAGGATTTCGTAGCCGAGGTTCTGGGCAAGCGGATCGGGTACAGCTGGGATGACCTCGGCTTGAGGCTGCTTTGTGAGCAAACTACAGGATGTGATGCTGCCTGAGACTATTGCGATAAAAATCATCAAAAGCAAGGTGGGTTTAAAGAATATAACTTTTTTCATCCCGATAATTGTAGTCCAGTTCATAGGAGAAGTCTCTCAATTTGTATTAAATATTGGGAAGGCTATTCAGGAATGATAAAATCTACCAAACGACTAAAGGAGCTGCTATGTTTGATTCACTGGAACGCTTTTTACGATACGTCAGGATTGATACCCAATCGGCAATGGAAGCTGAGGGCTATCCCAGCACAGCCAAACAGCTGGACCTTGCCAGGCTGCTGGTGGAGGAGCTGACTGCTCTTGGCATGGATGAGGTCAAGTTGGACGAGTATGGCTATGTCACGGCGACCCTGCCAGCCAATATTGAGACTTCCGCCCCAGTGGTGGGTTTCCTGGCGCACATGGACACCAGCCCTTCAGCTTCCGGCGCAAATGTGAAGCCGCGCCTGATAGAAAACTACGACGGTCAGGATATTGTTTTGAACCCGGAGAAGAACATCCTGCTTTCACCACGCGACTTTCCGAAATTATTGGAATCGATAGGTGAACGTTTGGTGGTCACGGATGGCACCACGCTGCTCGGCGCGGATGACAAAGCCGGAATCGCAGCCATCATCGGCGCCATGGCGTACCTGATCGCCCATCCAGAAGTGCCGCATGGTAAGCTGCGGGTTGGGTTTACTCCCGACGAAGAAGTGGGTGAGGGTGTCAAGTTCTTTGACGTGCCCGCCTTTGGAGCGGATTTTGCCTATACCGTTGACGGGGGCAAGGCTGGTGAGTTCTCGTATGAGAACTTTAACGCGGCAGGCGCGAAAATCAAAATCAATGGACGCAGCGTCCATCCCGGTTCTTCCAAGGGGCGCCTGAAGAGCGCTATCCAGGTAGCAATCGATTTCCACAACCTGCTACCAATCTTTGACCGTGCCGAGCATACCGAAAAGAGGGAAGGCTTTATTCACCTGACCGAAATGGCTGGTGAGGCGGAAAGTGCGCATATCAATTACATCATCCGCGACCACGATGACGCCAAATTTGAGCGGCTCAAGCAGGAGGTGCGACGTGTAGCGAACTTCATCAATCAGCGTTATGGGGAAGGTACGCTCGAGCTCGAGATACGCGACCAGTATTTCAACATGCGCAAGATGATTGACGCCAGGCCTGAAATTATCGAGATTGCGCGCAAGGCTTACCGCGCGGTAGGTTTTGAGCCCGTCGAAGAAGCAGTTCGCGGCGGCACGGACGGCAGCCGGCTCTCGTATATGGGTTTGCCCACGCCAAATATCTTCACTGGTGGTCACAACGGGCACGGACGATTCGAGTATCTTTCGGTTGATGCGCTTGAAAAAGCCACAGAGGTGGTGGTGATCATCAGCAAGCTGGTGGGTGAGCTGAAATAAGGTGAAAAACAGCTGGTAGGGTGGGTTGGCGTCACAAAGCATGTGTATGAGCACACCGGGTTATAGCTAACCCACCACAGCCTAAGCAAATTGATTCCTCAACACTGTAATTGACGAAGAATTCTGTTTTTGGTGGGTTGGCTATTTTGATGTTAAGACAGGGCGAGATACTGCGACGCCAACCCACCCTACAAGGGCGAAAATGAAGGCTTCGTGAACGATGTGATGGACAAACATATCGTGCACTCCGCCAAGTTATTCACTCTGCCGATAATGTGGGTGTCGGAGTGAGCCTGCGCCAGATCATCATTATTCCAACACTGATGGGCAGCCTCATTGCGACCTACGAGTACTAAGGCACATGACCAATGCCAGGTGAGCAAGGCATTAAAAAAAGACCAGGAATGGTTAAACTTCCGGTCTTATTGTTTAAGAATAACGCTCTCTAGCAGCAATCGGATGAACAACCATCACCGCAGTCAGAGCCACAGCCCTCGCAGCCGCCAAAATGCAGATGACCAGCAGCGAGTTCCTCATCAGTCGCCGGACGGAGAGCCAGGACGGTCACTTTGAAGAGCAAATCCTTACCAGCCATCGGGTGATTGAGGTCCAGTTCCACAGTATCCTCTGAAAGGGCGGTCGCGACTCCCTGGAAGATGTGCCCGGCGCCATCGCGCAGGCGCATGACTTCACCCAAGCGGATCTCAAAATCAGGGGGGAATGATGCCCTGCTGACGGTGATTACCGAATCGGGGTCAAACTCACCATAAGCGTCCTCGGCTTTGGCAATGACCTCGAGCGAATCGCCAACTTTGGCGCCGGTCAGAGGCTGCTCAAGCCCGGGGATGATGTTGTTGTATCCATGCAGATACTCAAGCACGTTTGATTCAACTTCTTCGCCGTCCACATTGAGATTATAGGCAATCTCAACAACCATATCATTTTGGATAGTATCCATTGTATTTTCTTCCATGTTTCTCCATTCTTTATGCGGGGTAGTCCTCCCGCGCCGCATGATTATAACAGACTGCAGACGAGGAAAAGGCATGTGGGTTGGGCAAGGACATTTTCTAATAAAACATTTATCCAATTGGTTCTACACAGGTCTTTGACAGGTCTTTCCAATGCGACTACAATGCTGCTTATTGAAAAATATTATCAATAAGGTGAAAATGAGTTGGCAGGATGTTTTATCAGAAAAGGGCTACCGCGTTTCAGTGCCGCGCAGGTTCGTGATGCAGCTGCTTGAGGCGAACGGTCAGCCTATGACCCCCCTGGAGATATACCAGGCATTATCACAATCAGGGCGGACCCTCGGGATGGTCAGTGTTTACCGGGCCTTGGAGCTGCTGAAGGAACTGGGGTTGGTCTGCGTGGTGTATAACCCGGACGGCAGTCCGGGCTACGTGGCCGGTTCGGGCGG
Source organism: uncultured Anaerolineaceae bacterium (assembly GCA_964434665.1). Taxonomy (GTDB): domain Bacteria; phylum Chloroflexota; class Anaerolineae; order Anaerolineales; family Anaerolineaceae; genus Mesolinea. Next base: position 10,967 of record CAYSVX010000008.1, on the reverse strand, counting down.
ACACCACCACCATATCCTGTGCCAAAGGTGCCACCAGGCGATCGCGTTTGCTGGTTCAGAAGACCTGAGCAGCCTCATCCAGAGGGTTGAGGAGGAGACGAAATTCTGCGTGAGCGACCACCTTTTGCAGTTGTATGGAATTTGCCCTGATTGCCAGAAGATATCGGCAGTCCCAGCGGAGGAGAATTGAAAAAGATAGTGTTAATTACCGCACTTATGGCGCTTCTTCTGACGGCATGTGCAGGTCCGGTGGCGCAGGATGACCCCGAGAAGTTGACCATCAGTGTCAGCATTTTGCCACAGCAGTGGTTCGTGGATCAGATCGGTGGCGATCGCGTCCGCACCCAGGCGATGGTGGGCAGCGGCGACGACCCACATACCTACGAGCCCAGTCCACAGCAGATGACCAATCTGTCGACTTCTGAACTTTACTTCACCGTCGGGGTTGAGTTTGAAGCCGTGTGGCTGCCGCGCTTTGAGTCCGCAAACCCTGAAATGAAGGTGGTGGATGCGGCTGCAGGGATCGAGCGCATTCCTGCAGTTGGCGCGCATGAACATGAAGGTGATGGCGATACCGGAAGCGAAACCGACCCCCACATCTGGTTTTCACCCTCACGCATGAAGCAGATGGCTCAGACAATGGCAGGAGCCATGATGGCTGCCGATCCACAGAACGCGGATTTTTACCAATCGAACCTTGAAGCATTGCTGATCCAAATTGATGCGGTTGACGCTGAAGTCAGATCGCAGTTGGAAGGCTCCAAACGAGATCATTTTATGGTGGTGCACCCTGCCTGGGGATATGTGGCGGAGGATTATGGGCTATCCATGCTGGCAGTGGAGATTGGCGGTAACGAGCCGGCTCCAGAGACCCTCTCGCAGATCATTGCGTTAGCCAGAGAATATGAGGTTAACACCCTGATTATTGAAAAGGGCAGCAATGCCAGGCTCGCCACTTCCATTACCGAACAGGCTGGTATCGAATCTGTCGTGGAATGGGATCCGATGGCTTATGACTGGCCGGCAACGATGACGATGATTGCAGAAACCCTACACAGGGCATTAAATTAGGAGAAACGTTGACAGGGCAAGCAGTAATTGAATTGGAAGATGTTTGGGCTGGTTACGAGAGCGACCGCGTGTTGGAGGCGGTGAACTTTCGCATGGAAGCCGGGGATTATGTGGGGCTGATCGGACCCAATGGCGGTGGAAAGACCACGCTGATAAAAGTCATCCTGGGGCTGATCAAACCTGAAAGGGGGTCGGTGCGGGTGATGGGCGTTAGCCCGGAAAAAGGGCGCCACTTCATCGGTTATGTGCCTCAAATCCAGCAGGATGACAAGTCGTTCCCGATCAAGGTGTGGGATGTGGTGAGCATGGGAAGGCTGAAGCCCAACCTCCTGAGCAACCTTTACCTAAACGATGCTGATAAAAAGGTCATCGAGCGCTCGCTCAGGCAGATGGACATCCTGGATTTGGCAAAAAGGGCGATCAATGAGCTTTCGGGTGGGCAGCGGCAGCGGGTGACGATCGCGCGGGCACTGGCCGCGGAGCCGAAGATACTGTTGTTGGACGAACCGACCGCAAGCGTGGATTCCCGTTCCAGTTCGCAGATGTACGACCTGTTGGCAAAACTGAATCAAACAATTTCCATCCTGCTAATCTCGCACGATTTGACCGCGATTTCCACCTATGTCAAAACGATTGGTTGCGTCAACAGGCGCCTGGTGTATGGCGGGCATAAAGAGATCACCAACGAAATGCTGAGCGTTGCCTATGAATGCCCGATTGACCTCGTTGCGCACGGTTTGCCGCACCGGGTTCTGCCGCCTCATCAAGAAGAAGATGACCATGATTAACACTATTCAAAACATGTTTGCATACGAATTCATGCGGAACGCGCTTTTTGCCAGCCTGATAATGGGTGTCGCTTGTGGTTTGATCGGCACGTTAGTTGTGCTGAATCGCATCGTCTTTTTAGGTGGCGGAATCGCGCACGCGGCGTATGGGGGAATTGGGCTGGCATACTATTTTGGGCAGGATCCTATGCTGGGTGCAATCCTTTTTAGCGTCCTTTCGGCGCTTGGCATGGGGGTGGTGCACCTGCGCACCAAAGCCCGGTCAGACACGCTAATTGGGGTTATGTGGTCGATTGGGATGGCGGTTGGCATCATCTTCGTCAGCCTGACGCCAGGCTTCAAGGCGGACCTGATGAGTTACCTGTTCGGAAGCCTTTTGGCAGTTTCCGCAGGCGACTTGCGGCTAATGGCTGCGGTGGCAGTGCTTGTTATCTTTTTTGTAGTTTTGCTCTTCCGGAGTTTACAGGCGATTTCTTTTGACGAAACTTTCTCCTCGGTTCGAAACCTGCCGGTAGCGGCTTTATACCTGGCAATGCTTGTCATGATCGGGCTGACGGTGGTGGTGGCGATGCGTGTCGTGGGCTTGATCATGGTAATCGCCATGCTCACCATTCCCCCGGCAACTGCCAACCTCTTTTTGAAGGACATGAAGGGCATGATGCTGCTATCCATCGGGCTGAGCTGGTTGTTTTCTACAATAGGTCTGGTGGTGTCTTTTGCGCTTAATCTGCAGGCTGGTTCCGTCATTATTTTGGTGGCAGCCCTCAGTTATCTGGCAGCCGCAGCAATCAAAAAACTGGCAGTCCGCCCGATGACATAACTATCTCCGTGTTAACGTGTTTTTAAGAATAGAGAGTACAATTTGATATAGACATGGGACTAAAAGCCTTTCTTGAGGATTCTACTGCAATCAAAGTCGCTCTCTGGCTTGGAAAGAATTTCAGGCTGGAGGGATTAAATCACCTTGCGAATTTTGTTGGCTCGGTGTTGGCTTCCCGTCGCAATAGCTCGATGGTTCGCAACATCAGCGCAAACCAATGGGTGATTTCCGGGGAGAGCCTTAGCAAGTCTCAGCTGCAGGAGCGTACTCGCGAAACTATCCGTAACATCGTAGGTTCTCTGGCAGAATATTTTTATTACTATCAGCATCCTGAAGAAGGTTTTATAAAGGTCATCCTCTCTCCCAGGGCAGAAGATGCAGTGCGCGACATCATTGAAAGAAAGGTACCTACCATTCTTTTGGGTCCTCACCTGGGAAATTTTGACCTTTTTGGAATGTCGCTTACCTGGCTGGGGGTTCGACCGTACGTGCTTTCCTACCCCAATCCCAACAATACCTACAAAGCCCAAAACCGCATGCGCGAAGCTGTCGGAATGGACGTCCACCCGATTTCTTTCTCCACTTTTCGGGATGCGAAAAAAGCTCTAAAAGCGGGATATTGCGTGGTGACCGGGTTGGACCGACCCCTGCCAGAGGGGGAAGATGCCAAGTATCGCCCGCGTTTTTTTGGGCGTGAAACCGCTCTGCCGGTATTTTACACGCGCCTGGCGCTCGAAACTAATGCTGCCGTGCGTGTGGCATGTGGCATTCGTCGTGACAATGGCGACTATTTTGTTGATGCAACTGATCCAATTCCGATGGAAAAAAGAGACGACTTGGTTGAAGAAAGCGTGCTCAATACTGAGAGCGTTCTGCAATCGACCGAAGAATTTATCCGTAATGCTCAGTCCCAGTGGGGTATGCTGTACCCGGTCTGGCCAGAAGTTTTACCTGTTGTAAACAAATTAACCTAAGAGGTGATTATGGCAAAAAAGATTCGCACTGAAAAAGACAAACGTACCAATGACATTCTGTTGGGACCGTTGGAAAGACCCGCGCTGGCGTTCTTCGCGAAGCACATGCCAAAATGGGTCAATTCAGATATGCTCACCGTATTGGGCTTGCTCGGCTCGGTTTTGGCAGCAGTGTCCTACGCGATGGTTGGGACGGGAGAAGTAAAGGCTAACCCGTGGTTGTTTGTGGCGAGCTTGGGTTTTGTCATTAACTGGTTTGGCGACAGCCTGGATGGCACCCTGGCACGTTACCGCAATATGTCGCGCCCTAATTATGGTTACTACACCGACCATGCTATCGATGGACTCACCACTCTCCTCGTTTTTGGTGGGATCGGGCTTTCCGGCATCGCGCGATTTGACGTCTCGTTGATCGCCCTCTGTGGCTGGTTGCTGTTGATGCTGCAGGTCTATCTAAAGACGCACGCGACTGGCGTTTTCGAAATGACCAGCATCAAGATTGGTCCGACCGAAATGCGCCTGGTTATTATCGCTCTTAACACGGTGGTCTATTATGTTGGCGCTGGCAGCAGCTTGTTTGAAGTTACCATAGCCTCCCAGGTGATTCCGGTCAATCTTGGCACCCTCGTGCTTGGCGTGTTTGCTATCCTCTTCATTCTTTATTACATTTACCAGGTCATCACCACGGGAAGTAAATTGGCCTATGAAGATGGTGAAGCGCTCAAACGCCGCCTGATGGAAGAGAAAAAAACTACTCGAGTTGATAGAAAAATCGAGAAAGCTGTGAAAAAAGCAGAGAAAAAAGCCAAACATCACCCAAAGAGCAGCCAGGAAAACTCAACTGGAGTGACGATCTAATTCTGCCAAATGAAAAGAACCAAGCAGGCAGCATTTCGGCTGCCTGTTTTCATTTAACGGCTGTTGGCGCGCAGGCGGAGGGCGGATACGGCTGGAGCCAAGGCTTCCAGCTCCGGCTGGCGGTGACCCAGTTGTGATGCGGTGATCTGAGGAAGTTCGAGCCCTCCCAGCCCGCTGGCGGCAGACAACGCGGTACGAAGAGGCGGCAGGAAGTTGGTGGCAACCAGTGAGACCGGGTAGGCAATAATGACTTGCCTGGGTCGCAGCAGGTGGATCAACATCACCAGGTTTTCGCCAAGCATTTTGGCAGACTTTTCAATCAGTTCAATGGCGTAGGGATCCCCTTCTGAGGCGGATTGAAGGATTTGGCTGCCTGTGGTGATGATATCCCAATGAGAAGGCTGTTCGCGCAGCGCCTGGCAGGCTAACCCGCTGAGGCTGACGTAATCATTTAGTGTCAAAGGACGATTCAAGCGGGAATCAGTTACATCTGAAACAAAAATCTTGCCAATCGCGCCGGCAGATCCGCCAAGACATTGGTAAATAGCCCCGTTTATGGAAAAACTGGCTCGCAGCGTTGGATTGAAGCTGATGTAAATCTGCGTGCCGCCAGGGTCGTAAGAGCCAAAAAGCATCTCAGCCAGCAAACCCGCGGTCGGGCGCTGCTCGATGAAGACCGGGAGGTTAAAGCGCAGCCCCAACTGGGATTTGAGGGGCTCTGACTTCCATTCCGGAAAATCTGGTGAGCTTTCGAGGGTACCGGTGTTTGAATCGTAATTGCCGGTGACCGACACTGAAACACAGTCAGGTAGGGGCAGGCGCTGGGCTTGCGTGATCATCAGCAGGCGATCTGCCGAGGCGGTTATGAGCTCGAGCATGGCCGGGAAGTTTTTGCCCGCGGGTATGCTCATAGTCAGCTTTTCCTGGACCCTGCCTGAAGGGCTGCCATAAACAATTAACAGCCGCTCGCCATCGAGATTGAGACCGAGAATGCTGTTGGCTGAGGTAAGTACGGGTTCTGTTGCCGGCATGATGATCGGATTATAACCTGCAGTGGGAAAGCTGTGCATGCTATAATTACACTCATGCCAAAAAACACCAACCAGATACCACTTATCATTGCTCATCGGGGAGATTCCGCGAATGCCCCTGAGAATACACTGTCCGCATTCCGCCTGGCTCTTGAAAACGGAGCAGACGGCATAGAGCTGGACGTAATGCTCTCGGCTGATCAGAAACTGGTGGTCATTCACGACGATACGCTGGATCGCACTACCAACGGGCATGGCAAGGTGGGCGATAGTCCTTCGGCCGCCTTGCGCGAGCTGGACGCCGGCAGTTGGTTCAGCCCAAAATTCAAAGGTGAACCCATCCCCTTGCTGGATGAGGTCTTCGCCGAGCTTGGTGGCAAATTTCTGATCAATGTTGAGTTGAAAAATTACAAAACCCCCAAAGATCAACTTCCCGAGTTTGTGGTTGCTCTGGTAAAAAAGCATGGTCTCAGCGATTCTGTGCTGCTTTCTTCTTTCAACGCCCGCAACCTTCCGCGCGCGAAATCCATGGCACCTGAAATCAAAACCGGGCTGCTGACATTGCCGGGTTTACTTGGGCTGCCAATGCGCGGCTTCCTGGGGCGACGCTGTGGGGCGGATAATCTGCACCCATACTACCGCGATATCTCCCCAAAAATGGTGCAGTCCAGGCACAAACTGGGGCAAAAGGTGAATGTGTGGACGGTGGATGCGCCGGATGACCTGCTGCGCATGCAAGCTTTTGGTGTGGACATGATCATTTGCAATGATCCCGCTCATGCCCGCCAGATCCTGGAGGGATAAGGTGAAAGCCCACCGGCTGCCGCTGCTCGCGTTCGCGCTGGCTTTGCTTTTGCAACCGCTGGCATCAATTTTCTCCGCGAATCCAGTTATTGCCCAGAGCAATGTGGACGCTCTGATGGCTGAGATGACGCCAACCGAAAAAGTCGGGCAGCTCTTTTTGATCACCTTTGATGGAAGAGAGGTTCCGTTCGATGGTCCCCTGGCGGAACTGATCCAGGATTACCGCGTTGGGGGTGTGGTTCTCAGCAGCTCCCATGATAACTTTGGCGATACGGATACGGCAAGCTCAACCAGGGTATTAATCGAAACACTCCAGCAGTTAGCCTGGCAGAAAGGCCAGGCGGCGGTTGACCCCAATAATTCTCAGCCTGGGGATCAAGACCTCCCGGTTTATGTTCCACTTTACATTGGCATTTCTCAAAAAGATGACACCAACAAGCAAGATCAATTCCTGGAGGACCTCACCCAACTGCCCAATCCTATGGCAATCGGGGCAACCTGGTCGGAAGAAAATGCCCTGCAAGTAGGGCAGGCATTAGGTCGGGAGCTCAAAGCTCTGGGATTTAACCTCTACCTGGGTCCGTCCCTGGACGTGGTTGACACCAGCGATCTCCTCCAGGCAGCAAACGCCGGCACTGAGACCTTCGGCGGCGATCCCTATTGGGTAGGCCTGCTGGCAAAGGCTTACATAGCCGGGCTGCACAGCGGCAGCGATGGGCAGATGAGCGTGATCGCGCGCCACTTCCCCGGGCTTGGCGGAGCAGACCGACCGCCGCTTGAAGAAGTTTCGACAATCCAGAAATCACTTGAGCAGCTCAAACAAATTGAGCTGTCACCATTTATGGCAGTAGCCGGCGCCGAAGATCAGCTGCAGCGCGCAGATGGTTTTATGGTTTCGCATATCCGTTTCCAGGGTTTGCAAGGCAACATCCGGGCTACCACAAAGCCAGTCAGTTTTGACCAGGCTGCTCTTGGTCAGCTGCTTGGTGTGGAGCCGATTGCGGCCTGGCGCCAGGCTGGTGGATTAACCGTCAGCGATAGTCTTGGAAGTCGCGCGGTGCGGCTCTTTTTTGATCCGACGGGCACGGAGTTTGACCCGATCAACATCGCCCGCACTGCTTTCCTGGCTGGAAACGACATCCTGTATCTTGATAGTTTCCAGGCAAAGAATGACATGGATGCATATACCACCATCCGCCGGACATTGGAATCCTTCACCGCCAAGTATCAAGAAGATATCGTTTTCGCCCAGCAGGTGGATACCTCTGTACGTCGCATCCTGACAGAAAAGCTTTCTCGCTACCCTGAGTTCAACATTGAGCAGGTCGTTCCGCCCGCTGAAGATCTGGAAATGATCGGTAAATCGGCTGCAGTGAGCCTGAAAACTACCCGTGAAGGCGCAACCCTGATCGCACCCTCGCAGGAATTTCTTGGCGGTTTGATTCCGCAACCCCCAGCGTACTCAGAGTACATTACCGTTTTTACTGATACACGTTCGCTGCAGCAGTGCGGCAATTGTGAGAGTGTTAATCGTTTCTCAACCAATGCCTTCTCTACTTCGCTTACCGAGCTGTACGGAAGCAAAGGCAGCCGGCAGCTTTCGGAATCGCGTATCAGTTCCTATAGCTTTGTCCAGCTAACGGAGATACTCGATCAGGTTTCTCAACTTTCAGATCCCTACATCGTTGACAACTTGCGGCGGTCAAAATGGGTCATTTTCAACTTCCAGGGGCTAGACCCGGACCTGCCTCAGACTTACGCCTTGAAACGTCTGTTGGCTGAGAGAATAGATCTCCTGCAGAACAAAAATGTAATTGTCTTTTCTTATGGCGAGCCGTACTATCTGGATAGCACCGAAATTGCGAAAGTGACGGCGTATTACGCTCTATTTGACAAAACTCAGGCAGCGCTGGACATTGCAGCCCGCATCCTCATGCAGGAAGCGCAGCCAGTTGGCTCGCTGCCGGTCAGCCTTGATACAGTCGGCTACGATCTTGGTCAGCAAACGGCGCCAACTACCGACCAGGTCATTCCGATCGCCTTGCTAACCTCCTCCTTGAGCACCGCGGAGTTAACACCTACACCCGAAGCACCTTTTTCCGCTCCAGTCACACCCGTGCCGCTTTTTCGCATGGGAGAAACGGTGCGCATCCAGGCTGGTCCGGTAAGAGACAAGAATAACCACACGGTTCCTGATGGAACCGTTGTGCGGTTCACGGTTCGCCTGGCGGGAGAAAACCTTATCATTGCGCAACCGGATGCATTGACTGTTGACGGGCTTGCCACCATCAGCTACCGAATTGACCGTGATGGGATCTTTGAGGTAACTGCTGCAAGTGAACCGGCAATGGTTTCGAGCACGCTGGTGCTGAACACGCAAGGCGGTCTGGCGCAGGTCATCATGCCCACGCCCACTCCAACCATACAACCCACTCCTTCCATTACGCCGCTTCCCACGCAGACGCCAGTGCCAAGCCCCACCCCGGAACCAGGGGCGAACACCACTGGTTTTCCACGCATGATGGACTGGTTCCTGATCGTGTTGATCCTGATCGCGGGATTTGGGGCGGCTCTCCTGGTTGGGTATCGCTGGTGGGGTGGGTCTGGCTGGGCGTTCCGCTCGGGTTTTTGCACCCTGATTGGCGGGCTGCTGGCGTATCTGCTGCTCACCCTTGGCATCGACAGCCTGGTGGATTTGGTCAAGCAAAGCAGCTCGTGGTTCATCGTTCAAATGACAGTGATTGGGATGTTATTTGGCTGGTTGGCTGCCCTGGTCTGGTGGTTGCGGGTTGAGGGAATGAGACACCCGTCAAAGTAACTTGTAAGGTGATAGTGCTGCTTTGAGCAGCACAAGAGAATTAACCGATTCGCCCCCCAATTTTTTATTTACAGATTGTGGATAATCGTCAGTAGCAGGCTCAAGAAGGTGAGCCCTGCTGCCAGCCATGCCAGGCGAGCCTCAACAGCCCCGAGTTTGCCGTTTCCATTTTGACTCGCGGTGAGGTTGTACTGACGCAGGCGATTGGTGCTTTCGCCAGTAAGCGCCTTGATAAAAGTGCGGACGTCTTTTGGGCGATCGTCGGGGTGGAGTGCCATGCCCCACAGGATTGCCTGCTCCACCACGGGTGAGATGGCAGGGTTGAGCGCGCGCGGCGCAGGGAGGCTCTCGGGGTTCAGAAAACGGTCGCGCACATTGGCTGGGGGCGTGTTGGTGAGCAGATGATAAAGCGTGCAGGCAAAGGCGTAAATGTCAGCCCGGGCATCCGTGTGGCTGCTCTCGCCGCCGTACTGCTCCAGCGGCGTGTAAAGGGCAGTGCCTTGCCCCTGCATGATAGTAATGGTCACTTCCCCTGGAGCAAGCAGTTTGACCAGGCCAAAGTCCACCAGCTTCACCAAACCGCTCGGGGTCACTTTGATGTTGGAGGGTTTAATGTCGCGGTGAAGGATGGGGGGGTCCTGGGTGTGGAGATGGGTCAGGGCATCGCCGATTTGCAGCGCCCAACCCAATACTTCAGATTCTTGTAAAAACTTGTTGCTGTTTTCGGCTTTTGCCAGCAGCGCGCGCAGATCATCCCCTGGAACAAAGTCCATCACGAGAAAATCGTTATCTTCAATGGAAAAGAAGTCGGAGACTTTTGGCATGTTGGGGTGGTCCAGCCGTGCCAGAACGGTTGCCTCGCGCATGAACTGGTCCCGGGCTTCCTGGAGCATGGAAGGCGGAAAGGTGGGGTCATAGCTAACCTGTTTTACCGCGCAATACCTACCAGCAAGGCGTTGATCCTGCGCAAGGTAAATAAAGCCATAGCCACCCTGGCCAATGATGCGTTCGATCTCATAGCGCTCATGAAGCACGTCGCCAATGCGAGTTTGAAAAGGCATGACCTGTATCTCTCTTACTGACTTCGGCTGCGGACTCTCGGCGAAAGGTTTGGGCAGCCTGTTTGCATTATAATGTTAGATTATAGTCTGAAATGGTAATGTGAGAAATGGAAGATCCAGTTCTGATAGCGAATGAAGGTCCCCTCAACGGGCAGCAGTGGGTCATTAGGGGTCAGCTGCTGATTGGGCGGGATGTGGGCTGCGATATTGTAATTCCCGATCGCCAGGTTTCCAGGCAGCACGCGCGGGTCAGCAACACGGGAAAAGGGATCATCCTCGAAGATTTAAAGAGCAAAAACGGTACGTTCGTGAACAATCAACCTGTCTCCGGTGAAGTAAAGTTGGTGGAAGCAGACGAAATCCAGATTGCTCTGACCCAGACTTTCCTCTTCCTGAGTTCCGACGCCACTTTACCCCTCAGCGACTTGCCTCCTGAGCTGATCCAGGTGTTCAATTTACGCCTTGAAAACGCGTCGAAGCGCGTTTGGGTAAAGGGAGTTGAGTTGGATCCGCCGCTTTCGGCGCAGCAGTTCAACCTGCTGGCTTTGTTGTATGAAAATGCCGGTCAGGTCGTCAGCCGTGAAGCATTGATTGAAGCAGTCTGGGAAGAAGATACGCGATGGGTGACTGAACAAGCTTTCGATGCGCTTCTAAGACGCCTGCGCGACCGCCTTAATCAACTTGACCCCGATTACGATTACATTGTCACCGTTCGGGGTCATGGATTGCGGCTGCAAAACGA
>CAYSVX010000007.1:0-47263 GCA_964434665.1 uncultured Anaerolineaceae bacterium | reverse complement strand
ACCTTCAACCAAGCGGTTATGAGCCGCCTGCTCCGCCATTGAGCTACAGGCCCTGTATGCGCTATTTTACCAGAGGTGAACAATTTGGAGTATTGGAGAATTGAATCACTTTAAATGTTTTAGGGAATTTTGTCAAGCAAATCATCCTCCCCCAAAACCTTGTCTTTCATAAAAGTCACGATTCCAAAAACTGCCATTAATTAGCTCGTTGAATACAAGGTTTGTATAAACTTTAAGCGGATTCAATGGCCGAAATAAAGTATGGTTCTTCCACTTGAAGATTCACAACTTTTATCAATCATTCAATAACAAGGAGACTGCGATGAAACACTACTTGAAATTACTCGTGATCGTAATGGCGATCGGACTGATCTTCACCTCTGTGGGATTACCTGTAGGTGCTCAAGAGGGTATCGAGGGTGGAACAACCACTACTGGCGAAGGCGAGACCCCTCAAGGTGCTGGAACCAATGCGGCAGTTCCTGGAGGACCAGGATTCATCATGATACACCCTACCGCTTTTGTTCCAATAAATTCAACTAGGGAATATTCCTTTAGTGTGGGTGGTGGAGCCCTTTTCAATCCTGGGAGCAGTTATTCACATTATGAAGCTGCAGTCAATCTACCTGATGGTGCAAAAATTACTAAAGTGGTTGTTTATTACCTTGACAACAGTTCCACACAGAATTTGTTGGCGATACTTGCTACTGTTAGTATGGACACACCAGATATATTTAATATGGCATATCTCACAACAGCAGGTGCAGATATCAACAACCGGGTGGGGATAGATACAACAATCACACCAGACACAATTAACAACAAGAGCTATGCGTATTGGCTCGAGGTAGGCATACCAGGTGGCCAATCAACAAGTTTAATGATCAGAGGCATCCGAATTGATTATTCCTACCCGGTAAATTTACCGTTAATCAACAAATAAGTAATTTGAAAATCGCTGCTCAATTTCAATATTAGAGCAGCATTTTGGTAGGGTGAATTATCTTGCTCGACGATTATGTGCGTCAATCCGCCTCAACCTGCAAAAGCCCACCCAGCGTCGTTCGTCATCGCGAGGAGCGTAGCGACGTGGCGATCTCAACATTTCTTCCCATAGTATATTAATGAGTAGTAGGGCGGCTTGGCATAATAGAACCGCCTTTTCCGTAGGGTGGGCTGGCGTCAGATACCCTCGACCTGCCCGAACATCTCTATAGCCAACCCACCACCAACAGCCCACCCAGCGTCATTCGTCATCGCGGGGAGCGTAGCGACGTGGCAATCTCAACATTTCTCCCATAGTACATTAATGAGTGGTAGGGCGGCTTGGCATAATAGAACCACCTTTTTCGTAGGGTGGGCTGGCGTCACGTTACGTAAACCTGCCCGAACATCTCTATAGCCAGCCCACCACCAAAAAAACCTCCATCATCAATTTTTTCGGTGGGTATGCTATAGTCAAATGCTCATCCTGTTGATGCTTTATGACGCCTACCCACCCTACATTTATCGCTCTGAGCAAAGCTGTCACTATTCGCGAAACAGAATTTTGAGAATTGCCCCTCATTTTCAACCTAAAAAAATCCATTTTTGTGGTATGGGTCATCGTGCTCGAAGAGTATAGCGTCACAATACCTCGACCTGCATTTTTGTAGGGTGGGCTGGCGTCACGTTACGTAAACCTGCCCGAACATCTCAATAGCCAACCCACCACCTGTAACTCACCAACACCTATATCTTCCGGTGAGTATGCTCTTACAGTTTGTCCCTCCTGTAAATGCCTTGTGACGCCTATCCACCCTACATTTCTTTTCCGATTATTGTTGACCCAATTCTGCTGCCAGAGCGGAAGCGATTTGCGCCCCGACCAGGGCATTGTTGTAAACCAGCTCGAGGTTGGCCTCCAGGCTTTTACCTTCGGTTCTTTTGGTGATTTCGCTGAGCAAAAACGGCGTGATGTTCTTGCCTGATACACCCTGCTCCTGCGCAGCCCGGACAGCTTGTTCAATGACATGATCGATAAATTCATGGTCCAGGGAGTATTCTTCGGGGATCGGGTTGACGACCAGCAAACCACCGCTCATTTCGAGTTGTGCCTTTGCGACGATAACTTTGGCAATCTCTTCCGGTGAATCGGCACGTTCGACCAATTGGATGTTGCTTTTGGCGGTGAAAAACGCGGGCAGCACATCGGTTTTGTAGCCGATAACAGGAACGCCCTTGGTCTCAAGGTATTCCATCGTACGGGGAAGATCGAGTATGGCTTTGGCACCGGCGCATATCACCACCACATCCGTCTGAGCAAGTTCTTCCAGGTCGGCGGAAACATCCATGGTCTCTTCATAGCCGCGATGTACCCCGCCAATCCCACCGGTTACAAAAACCTTGATGCCAGCCAGATGTGCCGCATACATGGTGGTGGCTACGGTGGTTGCGCCAAGCTGTTTGCGAGCAATGATGCCGGGGAAATCACGCCTAGAGACTTTCGCGACGTTACTGGAACTGGCAAAAACTTCTAATTCCTGGTCCGAAAGCCCAATTTTGATTTTGCCGTCCATGATTGCGACAGTGGCTGGCACAGCGCCGGCGCTCCGGATGATGGACTCCACTTTCTTTGCCATCTGTATGTTCTGCGGGTAGGGCATGCCATGCGAAATAATCGTCGATTCAAGCGCGACAACCGCCCTGCCCGCATCAAGTGCAGCTTTCACCTCGGGTTGGATATCTAATAGGGTATTATTTTTCATTCTGATCTCCTATGAATATTTTTTAAATTCTATGTAGCAGATGGTTGAGAGGTCGAACAAAACATGGAGACTGCTCCGCGATGTTGAACCACCTCACCAGCCAGGTTATTCCCTGATCTAAGCCAATCTTCGGGGGCTTCATTGCGTAAGAATGACGCCAAAAAGCCAGCATTAAAGGCATCCCCCGCTCCAGTTGTATCCACAGCCTGGACTTGAATTGCGGGAGCCTGGTAATAGAGGTCATTGGAAACAATTCGACCGTCTGCCAATTGAAAACCCTCCCGGATTGCCATCCAGGCACCCTTCGATCCAAGCTTGACAGCGACACATTTGGACAAAAGGCTGGCTTTTTCCAAGGCTGCTAAAGGGTCCTTTTCCCCCGTTAGAACGCCTATTTCATGAAGATTGGGTAACAAAATATCCGTCAGACCGAGCATCCTGCTGCGAATTTCTTCGGGCACATCCCCAATCAGGGGGGATGGGTCAAGAGCCACGAGATTACCCTCCGCTTTAACCCGTTCAGCGATAGAAAGAACAACCTCAGCTTGGTCCGGATATAGCAATTGGTATCCAGAAGTTAGAAGAATCCGGGATGATTTTATACTCTGGAGAAGGGGCGGATCGATTGAAAGAGCATTGGAAGATGCGCCGCGAAAGGAGAACATCGTGCGTTCTGAACTCAGATCAATCATGGTGATGGTAAAGCCTGTGGTCTCACCATACTGAATGCCGGAAGTGTCCACACCGACATCCTGCATCTGTTCAATAATGAGACCGCCATCAATATCACGCCCAATCGTTCCGTAAAATTTCGTCGGTGCCCCTAAATAGGCTAATGCGATGGCTGTGTTAGCTGCAGAACCACCAACATTTTTTGAGAAGGAAAGAATCACAGTATCTTCACCAGGTCCTGGCATGCGGTCAATCCAATACTGATGGTCGATCAAAGCATCGCCAATGACCAGGATTCGATAATTACCTGGGATGGGATCATTTGATTTTTGAGGAATTTCCATTTAGCCAACCTTTCACTGCCAGCAAAGGATTAACCCAAACCAAAAGTGACCTCAGGACGAAGTCAATATACCCTTTTTTATTATACCGAGACCGCAGCAACTGGCTTGCACTACTTAGCCCTTTTGCGCTTTAGCCCAACTGTCAACCAGGCCAATCGTTCGATTGAAAACCAATTTTCCCGGCTGGGTGTGGACGCTATCCAAGGCAAAGTAGCCATCTCGCATGAACTGGTACGTTTCGCCAATTTTTGCGTTTGCCAGTTCCGGCTCAAGGTAGCCCCTCAGGATCTGCAGCGAGTCATGGTTGAAATGATCCAGGAACGTCTCACCCTCAGGCAGATCTTCGGGGTGTTCATCAAGGAACATCTGGTCGTAGATCCGTGCTTCTACCTCGATGGCATGCGCCGCTGAGACCCAGTGGATCGTTCCTTTCACCTTACGCCCGTCAAGCGCGTTGCCGCCCTTGGATTCAGGATCATATGTGCAGTGGACTTCGATCAGGTTACCTTGGTCGTCTTTTACCACGTCGGTGCAAGTGATGAAGTAGGCGTTCATCAGGCGAACTTCTTTGCCCGGGGAGAGACGATGATACTTGGGCGGCGGTATTTCCGCAAAGTCTTCCCGTTCGATCCAGAGCTCACGCCCAAATGGCACTTCGCGAGACCCACCAGCCTCGGGATTCTGCGGGAAGTCTGGAATTTCAAAATACTCCACCTGTCCTTCAGGGTAGTTAGTCAGCACGACTTTCAGTGGCTCGAGCACCGCCATGCGGCGTTTTGCGCTCTGGTTCAGCTGGTCGCGTACAATGTGCTCCAGCAGTTCCACCTCTACAAAGCTATCAGACTTTGCCACACCAATGGTATCAATGAACTCACGCACAGCTTTGGCGGGATAGCCCCGACGCCGCATGGCTGAAAGCGTGGGCATGCGGGGGTCGGTCCAGCCATCCACGAATCCTTCCTCAACCAGCTTGCGCAGTTTGCGCTTACTCATAATGGTGTGGGTCAGATTCAGACGGGCAAACTCGATCTGCTGCGGGTGGAAAATGCCAAGCTGATCCAGGAACCAGTCATACAGCGGTCGGTGATTTTCGTATTCCAGCGAGCACATGGAGTGGGTGATCCCTTCCAGCGAGTCGGACTGCCCGTGGGCAAAGTCATACATTGGGTAGATACACCAGGCATCACCGGTGCGGTGGTGGGTCGCGTGCAGAATCCGATACATGACCGGGTCGCGCATGTTGATGTTTGGCGAAGCCATGTCGATCTTGGCGCGCAACGTTTTGCTGCCGTCCGGGAACTCGCCCGCGCGCATGCGTTTGAACAGATCCAGGTTCTCGTCAATGGGTCGATCGCGCCAGGGGCTGTTTTTGCCGGGCTCAGTCAGAGTTCCGCGATATTCGCGCATTTCTTCCGCGCTGAGCTCATCAATGTATGCCAGGCCTTTTTCAATCAACTTCAGCGCCATCTCGTAGAGGGGCTCAAAGTAATCCGAAGCGTAGTATTCGCGATCGCCCCAGTCAAATCCCAGCCAATGAATATCTTCTTTGATCGCGTTAACGTATTCAACGTCTTCCTTAACCGGATTGGTATCATCGTAGCGCAAATTGGTCAAACCACCGTAATCTTCAGCAATCCCAAAATTGATGCAAAGGGCTTTGGTGTGACCAATATGCAGGTAGCCGTTAGGTTCGGGTGGAAAACGGGTGTGCACCCGCCCGCCAAACCTGCCTGTGCGGTTGTGTTCATCAATAATTTCACGAATGAAATTGGTTTTTGTTGTAGATTCTTCGGTCATGGCATTGCTCCTTGATAGCGTTAGAAAATTATACCTTTAAGAACTGAGCCCTGACTTTCATCAGGGCTCAGTTTTGCTTTAATTACGAGTTGGTTTCGTAACCAGGCAGCTATGCCCCGATCAGCTCGCGTACACCCTGCAATTGACCAGCGCTGTTTAAGTATTCATTCTTGGTAGCAATAAACTTGGCATACTCAGCCATGAAGACCTTGCCCGGGTCGCGGAGGTCGAATTTTTCAGGATACTGCAGGAAGTACTCGCGGTGAACGCGCGTCCAAACCAGGCGACCGTCCGTGTCGATATTGATCTTGGTTACGCCAAGTTCAGCCGCGTGCCTAAACTGAGTGGCATCCACGCCCTTCGCGCCAGCGAGGTTACCGCCAGCGGCATTAATGCGCGCAACTTCTTCCTGCGGCACGGAGCTGGAGCCGTGCATCACCAACGGGAAGCCGGGCAGACGCTCCTGGATCTGAGCCAGCACATCAAAATGCAGTGACTGCGAACCAGAGAACTTGAAAGCGCCATGGCTGGTGCCGATGGCAACTGCCAGGGAATCACAACCGCTGCGTTCCACGAATTCGCGTGCCTGCTCGGGGTTGGTCAATTTTGCTTCAGATTCGCTGACGGAGACATGCTCCTCAACGCCGCCAAGCATACCCAGTTCCGCCTCAACAACGATGCCCTTGGCATGGGCTGCTTCAACCACACGCCTGGTGATGGCGATGTTCTCATCAAAAGGATGACCGCTGGCGTCAATCATGACCGAGCTGTAAAACCCAGAGTTGATGCAGTCGTAACAGGTAGCTTCATCGCCGTGGTCCAGGTGAACCGCAAAGATGGCTTCGGGATAGACTTCATCGGCACCACGGATGAGACCTTCGAGGAAAATCTTATTGGTATAGCTGCGAGATCCTTTGCTGATCTGGATGATAAAGGGCGCCTGCGAGTCCAGGTTGCCTCGGAACAAGCCGACGATTTGCTCAAGGTTGTTGACGTTATAGGCACCAATGGCATACTTGCCATAGGCATGCTCAAATAATTTCTTGGTTGTAACGATCATGGTGGCTCCTTTTGGTTGTTCGATTTGAATAATTATACACGCCCATCAAGCGAACCTGAAACGATTTTTGTTTTTTGTAAGGTTAATTCTGAGGTTCCCGGAAAAGGCAACTTTGTTCAGGCTAAAGCAGACGAGTAAATCTGGCGCAGTTTCTCCGCGTAGGTTTGTGGATCATGCTCTGCCCGGATGCGGTCAAGCGCTGCTTGGCCTTTAATGGCGATCACGGAAGGGTCGGCAACGATCGATCGAATCGTGTTCTCCAGACCAACCTGGATCTGCTGTGACAGCATAGTTCTTTCTTCTGATGTGGAGTATAGAGCTTCCCCCATATCATTTTTTGGTACACGTATGAGCCAGCCAACGTTGTGGTTGTTGATTTCTGGTAGCGCTCGAATATCAGTGCTTATCACCGGACAGCCGCAAGCTTGTGACTCGAGGACTGAGAAGCCATAAGTCTCAGCCCAGGTAGGTAGAAGTCCTATGTCACAGGTCTTGATAAGCTCAATAACCTGCTCATTAGGGAGAGTAGAATGGTATTCGATCCAATCTGAGTGATTCTCTATAAACTCAAGCGCCCAGACTCGATCCGACTCAGTCTCTTGAGCCGCATAAGGTTCCAAGCGCATCGAACTGACGATAATAAGTTTGATCGGCGCTTGCTCTTCCCTGATCAACTTGTCAAAAGCTAGCAGGATCTCACGCCCACCTTTGCGGAAAAAGCCTGCCCCTACAAGGATAAATCGGATCGGATTTGCCAAATCATAGTTGCGTAAGTGGACGTTCTCTCGCAAAACTTCCTGAGGAGGATGCAAAACGATTAGCTTCTGTAAGATGACCTCTCTATCTTCGACTGGTAGTTCTGATAACAAATCCCGCTGCATTCTAGCAGCACAAGCAGACATAGCAATAATTTGCTTGCATGCTGGATGGGCAAGAGCTTCAAAACCTCTGGCAATTAGAGGTGTCATTTTGACTGGTAATTTTTCCTTGCCCTGGTGGCGTTGCATCAAATCAGAAAAACGCGGAACAACCGTCTCAAGATGGGTTACCCAAGGTCTTCTACCGTAACTGATCCCATTGGACAAATGAAGGATATCGACATGGTTTAGCTCAAAATCATCAAATTGATTGTTTAGATCAAACGTTGGAAAAAGAGGTTTCCCCAAATGAGAGTTTACAAATAGAGCACCTCGCCTCAGAAACGTAAACAAGTCCTTGACAGGAACATAATCAGCTTCTGGAAGTTTATAAAGAATATTTCGCAGATTTGTATAGTAAGAGAGCCGATAGGCTAGAACACCAATTTTAATTATTTTCATTAAAGACTCCTTTACTTACCTTTTCTAGTCCCCGACAGCTTCAGTCTTGAGTTTGGTTGGCTTCCAGATCAACATTAAAACGATCGCGATTGCCGCCAGGATAGCACCAAAGAAGAAAGGCGCGGGAGCCCCAAAGCCTTTCCAACTTCCAGCGCCGCTCCAGAGCAAACCCGCGATCAGCGAAGCTGGGAAGTCAAGAATGCCAAGAACGGCGTTGTAAGTGCCAAAAGCTGTACCACGCAAATCCTTGGGCACCAGGTCAGTGAGCATTGCCTTGGCAGTGCCGTAAGCCATGCCGTAATAAAGACCATAAGCCACATAGAGCAGCCAGATTTGGGTCACATTCTGCGCCAGCGCAAAGCCCAGGTAAATCAACGCGTACATCGTCCAACCGCCGACGATCAGCTTCTTGCGGCCGATTTTGTCTGAGATCATGCCGGCCGGCGTGGAGATCAGGGTGTAGACCAGGTTGAAAACCGCCAGCATGATCAGAATGTGCAGGGTGCTCATCCCACGCTCCTGGGCTCGCAGCACCAGGAAGGCATCTGATGAGTTGCCCAGGTCAAAAATACCCACAATGATCATAAAGAACAAGAAGTTCTTTCCGAGCCCTCTGAAACTGATCTTAGGAGCTTCTGTGTCGCCCGCGGGCTTCTTTTCCCGGGTCATCACTGCCAGTGAGATCACCGCCAAAATCGCGGGGATGATGCTGATCAGCACAATCGTGCGGAAAGTGCTCTCCTGCAGGGAGGAACCCCCAGCCTGGAGCTTCCAGACCACCAAAGCTGCGATCAGGATGCCGAGCATTGCGCCAGCCGTGTCGGCAGCGCGATGCAGCCCAAAGGCAAGCCCCCGCTGCTCAGGTTTGACGGTATCTGCGACCAGGGCATCCCGGGGGGCAGTGCGCACCCCCTTGCCCACGCGGTCCGCCCAGCGGATCGCGCCGATCGCTTCCCAGCTGGAGGCGAGATAAAAGAATGGTTTTGCCAGGGCGGAAATACCGTAGCCCGCGACTGCCAGCCACTTGCGGCTGCGCAGCTTGTCCGAAAGCCAACCTGAAAAAACTTTCAGGATGCTCGAGGTCGCTTCTGCCACGCCCTCAATAATGCCGATGATGCTGGTCTTTACCCCTAAAACAGAGGAAAGAAACAGCGGCAGTATGTTCAGGACCATCTCACTGGAGATGTCCATGAAGAAACTGGTCAGGCTGACAGCCCAGATGTTCGGATGAAGCTCGCGAATTGGGTTCTTTTTCGGTTTGTCCATGTTGGCATTCCTTCTGAAGCAAAATTATAGTCGCGTTGGCAGTTTCTTGCCCATAAACCCGTCAAATTTCAAGTAACATTACAAAACATGTCGATACCCTTCCTTAAAAAAACTGTCCGATGAACCCAGAAAACCATGAGCCCGGATTCCCTCACGATTACACACTATTGAGTATGATTAGGCGGAGATACAACGGAGAGGTTATGGATCAAAACAGCGAGCTGCTCGGAAAAACAATTCTCATCACCGGCGCCACCGACGGTATCGGCAGGGAGTTGGCGCTGATGTGCTGGCAGGCAGGATCCAACCTGGTTTTGCACGGACGCAATCCCCAGAAGCTCGAAATCCTTCTTCATACTTTTGGCACCGGACTTCCCGGGCAGCATGCTTCCACGATCAAGGCTGATTTTTCGAGAATCGATGAAGTCAAAGAGATGGCTGCGCAGATCATGGAAGAAATCCCCCACCTCGACGTCCTGGTAAACAACGCAGGGCTTTACCCGGCTTCCAAGATTGTCACTGAGGATAATTTTGAGGAATGCAACCAGGTGAATTACCTTTCCCCGTTTCTGCTCACCAATCTTCTGCGACCCCTGCTGATCACATCCGCTCCGATGCGGATCGTGAACCTGAGCTCCATCGGGCACCGCTTTGTTTGGTCCAATGCTAACCCCTCCATCAAGCACCCGTTTTACTGGCGTTGGGTGGCGTATTGCCGCTCGAAGCTCGATATTATCCCATGGACGCGGGAGCTTTCAGATCAACTCAAGCAATATGGAATAACAGTGAATTGTGTCCATCCTGGCATCATCCGTACCAAGGTGATCCGGGTTTTGCCGGTATCGTGGGGCGCATCGGTCCACTCGGGAGCCGCGACGGTTTATCGCCTGGTCGCCGACCCAGAACTTTCAAATGTCACAGGGGAATATTTCGAGCGCTACCGGATAGCCACGCCCTCCCCAGTGGCGCAATCCAGGCGCTACCAGGCTGCCCTTTGGCGGCATACGCTCCGCAGGTTAGGGTTTAAACAAGAATCTGACGGTTCAATTATCCGAAGATAGGTTAGCCGAAACGACCGGTGATGTAATCCTCAGTTCGTCGATCGCGCGGGTTCGTGAAGAGTGTTTTCGTCTCACTGAATTCCACCAACTGCCCAGTGCGGGTCTCATCCGTGTAGAAAAATGCGGTAAAGTCCGAGACACGCCCCGCCTGCTGCATGTTGTGAGTGACGATCACAATGGTGTAACTTGCTGACAACTCGTGGATGAGGTCCTCAATCTTCAGGGTCGCGATCGGATCCAGCGAAGCAGCAGGCTCATCCATCAGGATGACCGTCGGCTCCACCGCCAATGCCCGCGCGATGCACAAGCGCTGCTGCTGCCCACCCGAAAGGTCCTGACCCGATTTGCCAAGGTTGTCCTTGACTTCATCCCACAGCGCTGCCGAACGCAAACTCCGCTCCACGATCTCTTCCAATTTGTGATGGTCTTTTAAGCCTGTCACGCGCGGTCCGTAAGCTACATTGTCGAAAATCGATTTAGGGAATGGATTGGGCTTCTGGAAGACCATCCCGACATTCTGGCGCAGAGCCACAGGATCCTTCTTGAAGATGTCCTCTCCATCTATCAGAACCATTCCTTCGGTTCGAACACCAGGGATCAGGTCATTCATCCGGTTAAAACTCCGCAAGAAGGTACTTTTTCCGCAGCCAGAAGGACCAATAAGTGCCGTGACCTTGTTTTCTGGAATTCTGATGTTGATTTCTTTTAATGCCCGAAAATTACCGTAATACAGGCTAAAGTTAATCGTTTCAAGTTTCGATTCGTTCATCGTACCTTTCGAACTCCGGCTGTTAGTTTTCGTGAAACAAGGTCAATCAGTAAATTGATCATAATGATCATCACCACCAGGACTGCGCCTGTAGCCATCGCCTTATCGAAGGCGCGGGTATCCATCGCAAGGTAATAGAGATGCAGTGCCAGCGTGCGTCCGCCGTCCATCACAGAAGTTGGCATCCGATGACTGCCGCCAAGCGTGACGTAGAAAATTGCGGTTTCGCTGATAACCCGCCCGACGCTAAGAATGATACCCGTAATAATTCCCGGAAGACTTGCGGGCAGCACGACCTTATAAAGCGTCTGCCATTTGGTGGCACCAAGCGCCAGGCTTCCCCTTCGGTAGTCGTCAGGTACAGCCAAAAGGGCTTCTTCGGTGGTACGGATAATTGTGGGGAGCACCAGGCAAGCCCCAGCCAGTGCGGCTGAAAGCAAAGAAAAGCCAAATTTTAGCGTGGAAACAAACAAAGCATAGCCAAACAAACCAAATATAATGGACGGGATGCCAGCCAGAGTTTCCACGGCGAAATTCGCAACATTTATCACTGAACGCAAGAATTTTGAGCCCAGGCTCTGCTCGCCAGCGTACTCAATCAGGAATACTGCCGCACCCACGCCCAATGGCGTGGCAACCAACAGCGTCAAGCCAACCAGGTAAAAGGTGGTGGCGATGGTAGTCGAAATTCCACCTTCGCCCGACAGACCGCCTTTTGGAGGTGTGATCAGAAATTCCCAGCTGATAGATCGTCCGCCTTCCACCAGGACATAGCCGACCACTAAAATGAGAATCAAAACGGTGATCAAACTGAAAAGCCACATCACCCCCACCCAAAATTTTTGCCTCAAATGTTCTTTCTTGAGGCTTTGCGCTTGCGCCTTATGGAATAGGGCAATCTCGGAGATTCTGTCTTCCATCACGCCTTTTCCTAATTGGCTTTCTCAACAAATTTTTGACCGCGGATGATCCAGCGCGCGCTGGCATTCACGATCATGATCAAGGCAAAGAGCACCACACCGGTGGCAAACAGGGCGCTCTCATGAACGCCCGTGGCGTAATTGATCTCAACGGCAATGTTGCCTGTGAGTGTGCGGGCTTGTGAGAGGAAGAAAGTCAGCGGGTTACCTGAGAGGGGTTTGGGCACGATGACTGAGTTGCCGATGACCATGATCATTGCCATGGTCTCACCCAAAGCCCGCCCCACGCCCAGGATCACGCCGGCAATAATGCCGGATTTCCCGGCAGGTAGCACAACCTTGGTGATAGTTTGCCACTTGGTGGCACCCAAAGCCAGGGAGCCATGGCGATAGTTCTCCGGCACAGCACGGATCGCGTCTTCAGCAACGCTGGCAATGGTGGGCAAGATCATCACAGCCAGAACGATGGAAGCCGCCAGCAAACCATACCCCGAGTTGCCTGGAACATTAAATCTTCGCACCAGGGGTACCAGGATGACCATGCCGAATAAGCCGTACACCACTGAAGGGATACCTGCCAGGAGCTGCACAGCAGGGCGAAACACGGATTGCACTCCTGATGGAGCGATTTCAGCCAGAAAAATCGCGCAGCCCAGCGCCAGGGGGACTCCCAGCAGAATCGCGCCAAATGTCACTGAAACGGAGCCAACAATCATCGCCAGGATGCCAAACTGATCCTGACCAGGTCGCCAGACAGTCCCAAAGAGAATTTCACCAACCCCAAGTTCTGTCCAAGCTTCGATGCTTTCGCGAAAAATAAAAAAACCGATCGCCAGCACGATGATGATGGAGATAATAGCACTCGCAAACAAGACGTACTTCACGGTTTTATCAGCGACCATTCGAGCGGACATCAGGTTATTTTCCGTCCCCAGTTCTTTCTCAATCAGGCGTCTCTGCAAAATCCCAGAGACGCCTTTGAATTATAAATGCTACTTTTCCAAATCACCCGTTTAGTTTACCGGGATGTAGCCATCTTCGACTACCAATTTCTGACCAGCTTCACTCAGGATGAAATCCAGGAATGCCTTGACCATACCTTCAGGTTCGCCATCGGTGAGCATGTTGAGAGGGCGCACAATTGGGTAACTGCCATCCGCGGCATTTGGCTCAGTGGGAGCGACGCCGTCAATGCTAATCGTTTTGATCGTATCGTCCAGGTAACCGAAAGAAAGGTAGGCAATGGAGTAAGGAGTAGTGGAAACAGTGGTGCGAATTGAACCGTTGGAAGCCTGTAAAATAGCGGTAGCTGTGATCAACGCATCTTCGCCCATAACCATTTCCTCAAAAGCACCGCGTGTGCCGGAGCCTTCTTCACGGGAAACCACGATGATGTTATGATCCTCGCCGCCAAAATCCTTCCAATTTGTGACCTTGCCGCTGAAGATGTCGCGCACCTGCTCTACAGTCAGATCACTGACGGGGACATCCGGGTGGGCAACGATTGCGATGCCATCGCGGGCAATAACAAAGATTTTGAGGTTGGGGAATTCCACCATTTCAGATTCTTTGATTTCGCGGGAAGCCATACCGATATCTGAGGTGCCTTGTCCAGCTGCTTTGACACCCACGCTTGAGCCACCGCCCTGCACGTCAATCCGCACGCCGGTATTTTCGGTCATGAAAGCCTCCGCGAGTTTTTCAGCCAGGGGCTGAACAGTCGTGGAGCCAGAGACGGTAACAGTTGAATTGTCTGCTTCCTGATCTGTGATTGGAGCGCCAGGAGTACTGGTGCTGCCACATGCAGCAATAAGGACTGCGACAAACACAATCAAAACTACCAACAAAATGCTTTTCTTAGTGTTTTCCAATTTATAATTTCCTCTAATTCTCTTCTTCATATTTGACTACCTTGTAATGTTACCGGGAGAAGGTTAATTGCAGCTTAAATGTAAATTAAGGCTTGTTTAGGGTCTTGCTATTAAACGGAATCCGACCAGCGTGTGGCGTGTTAGAATCAACACAATGGGCAAAAAAGCTTTTACCGGGCGGTTCTGGTTGGTTTTCATGGTCCTGCTGTTATCAGGCTGCAGCATCCTCACGCCTGCGCCAAAAATCACTCCCCTGGTCACGGACACACCCACTACCCCGACATTAAATCCTGAGCAAGCCCTCACCAAAGCCGCTCTCCAAGCCACCCCTACACCATTTCCAAGCCCTACCCCCTGGCAGGTAATTACCCCAACCTCAACACTGAGATCCATTCCTGCTCAGTCAGAGGCGGATACCACCAATCCATTGACCGGGTTGGATGTGGAGGACACTACCTTACTTTGGAAGCGACCAGTCATGGTCAAACTGGCGAATTGGCCGCAGTCACTGCGCCCCTTCAACCAGGTCATTGATGCCGACATTGTTTTTGAGTACTACATCGGTCATCAGATGAATCAACTCCTGGCGCTGTTTTACGGCGCGGATGCTTCGAAAGTTGGGCCGCTTGCTCCGGGGCAAGTGGTGGACGCCCGCCTTGTCCAGCATTATCAGGCATCTCTGGCAGTTGCCAGCGCCCCACCCATCGTTGAAGGTGTCTTTGAAAAAACGCTGATTGACCGTGTCTTTTACCGCGGATATGTTCCCTGCCCGGGTATTTGCACGGAAACCGAGGCGCAGGGGGGTAATACGGTCGTGGAAACCGCTGCCTTACGTTCTTTTATCAAATCCGAAGCCATCCCAACCGCTATTGAGCGTCTGCCAGACCTCTACTTCAACAGGAAAATCGAGAAATGGGACGAGAGCGCGCTTAGGGTCAGCTACTTATACGCGGATTTTTCTGTGATGGACTGGCGATTCGACAAAACCAACGGGGGTTACCAGCTCTGGCAGGATTTTCAACAGCCAGACGGCAATTACGTCCTGCAGCAAACTTTTGACCGGGATAGTCAGGTGCCTGTGATTTTTGAGAATGTACTGATCCTACTGGCTGACTACATTCAATATAACCCTGCATTTTATGATATCGACTTTCGAGAAGGCGATAAACAACAAGCAGCCTTCTTTTTGCGCGACGGAAAATTGACCCACGGCACATGGTATGCCCCTGATAACAACCTACCCTTCCAGTTTTTTGACCTGCAAGGCGACCCTTACTACCTCAAACCGGGGCAGACCTGGATCACTTTCGCGAGCACAACCTCCCACATAAATATGGTGGAAGAAGACAGTTGGGATATCGTTTTTGTGCCGAATTAGGCAGATTCTGCCTCAAATCTTAATGCCCGCAACCCGTTAAGCGTCACGATCAATGAGATCCCAATATCCGCGAATACAGCCACCCATAACGGGGTAAGTCCTGCCATGGCAGCAATGGCTACCAGGGTTTTTACGCCCAGGCTGACAACCACATTTTGCCTGATCAGGCTGTTGACCCGCCTGGAGAGCCTGACCGCAAATGGCAGTCGGCTGAGATCATCTTTCATCAGCACAACATCTGCGGTCTCAAGCACTTGCGCGTTGCCCGCACCGCCCATAGCCACTCCGATATCGGCCTGCGCCAGGGCAGGAGAGTCGTTTATGCCATCTCCAACCATTACAACCTGGCCGTACTCCTGCTTGAGAGTGTTGAGCCTTTCCAATTTTTCTGCGGGAAGCAAACTGGCAAATACCGTGTCGATGCCAACCTCGCCTGCCACGCGTTCTGCCACGCTGCGATTATCCCCAGTCAGCATCACAGTGTGGATCCCTTCGGCTTTCAGCTCAGCCAGAACTTCTTTCGTTCCTGGACGGGGTTCGTCCTGAACGGCAAGATAGCCAATTACACGTTCGCCGTCACAGATCAACATGGTTGTCTGACCTTCCCGTTCAGCGGCTTGGGAAGCAAGGATAATTTCCTCAGGAGTCTGGTGTTCAGCCAAAAACAGCGGCAGGCTACCGACAGTTGCTAATTTGCCGTTCAGCATCCCCTGCTGACCGCGACCTTCCAGCACCTGCAGCCCCTCCGCGGCAGGGTAACGGTTGAGTACCCCGCGTGCCTGGGCTTCCTGCGTGACCGCAGAACCCAGCGGATGGGTGCTGTGCGCTTCGAGTGAACTGGCGACTGCCACCAAATCATTACACGGCTCACATATTTCCTCACCTTTACAATCGATCGCTTGCACTTTAGTCACTGAAGGTTTGCCAAGGGTTAGCGTCCCGGTTTTATCAAATGCCATCAGCTTGCTGCTGGATAAACTTTCCAGGAAAATACCGCCTTTGAAGATTACGCCTGCTCTTGCGGCACGCGTAAGACCGCTGACCATGGTTATGGGAGTGCTGATAATCAGTGCGCAAGGGCAGCCAACCAGCAACACTGATAGGGCGCGGTGAAACCAGCCATAGCTTTCAGCGGTATTCCAAAAGCTCTGCTTAAAGACCAACGTTGGAATAATTGCCACCAGGATGGCTACCCCTATCACGATGGGAGTGTAAACGGCGGCAAATCGGTCAATAAATTTCTCCTGGCGAGCCTTGTTCTCCTGGGCTTCAGTGACCAGGGCGATTATTCGCTGAATGGTAGTATCTGCCGCCAGGTGGTTAACCCGTACCTCAAGCACACCTTGCCCGTTGACCGTACCAGAGAGGACTTCATCCCCAACTGTTTTTGGAACAAGGCGGCTCTCACCGGTGATTGGCGCCTGGTTTACCTCGCTGGAACCCCTGGCGACGATGCCATCCATCGGAAAGCGTTCTCCTGCGCGAACCAGAATGCGGTCGTCCACTTTCAGATCTCCAATTGGCACCAGTCGATCGCCTTCCGCTGTCGTGAGCAGAGCTTCGTGAGGAGCAAGATCAGCAAATTCGGTGAGTATGGCACGGGCGTGATCGTTGGTGTACCCTTCCAGGGCTTCAGAGAGGGTGAACAAAATGACCATGATCAACGCTTCGTGTGCCTCACCAATAGCAACAGCGCCAATTGACGCTACAGACATGAGCACATTCATGTTCAGGTTGTGCTGCTTGAAGAGACTGATTGCCCCATTGCGGAAGACCATCCACCCGGCAACAGGTAAAACCATGAGTTGCAGGATGAGCACAGCGGTCTGCGAAAGTTGCAGGCGCCCAAGGAAGAAGGTGGCAAGTAGAAGGATCCAACCCGGTACGATGATCTTCAGATCTGGCATCCGGAGAAAGTAACGCCAGAAGCCTCTAAAATCCAGCACACCGGTTTTTTTTGCACGGTGATGGGATGAGGCAAATGGGCGGATCGGCTCAGCGCAATTCCCAGCGCAGGCACCTCCAGCCGTGTTTTCCGAAGGGCGTCGCGAATGATTCTCGTTTTGATTATTTATCATTTTTCAGACTGTCCTCCGGAATTGAGATGCAGACTGTGTTCGTAAGCTTGTTCCATCAGATCGTGGATATGTTCATCATTGATGCGGTAATTCACTTGCTGACCTTCACGCCTTGCGGTCACAAACCGCAGATTGCGCAAAACGCGCAGCTGGTGCGATGTGGCGCTTGGACTAAGCCCACATAGGGCAGCAAGGTCGCCAACATTCGCCTCTCCTTCAAGCAGAATAGCAAGCAACTGCAAGCGCGATGGATCAGCCAGCCCTTTAAAAGTAGCTGCCATGCTGTTAAAATTCGCCTGATTTTTAAGAGTATTTTCCATTTCAACTCACAATATATGAATATTTGTTCATATATTCATAATACCACGCAACCAGGAGAATTGCCAGTAACAATTTGTCAGTTCGACTACTTGGGTTGATAATCAGCGATTGCCCGGGTCAATGCCGCGGTCAGTCGGGCATCATCGATGGCATCGTGGCTGTTTGGAATTGGGATCTTAAGAAATCTGCCGGCAAATTCGAGCTTTTGGGATTTGAAACCATTATTCCGCGCGTTCCATTCGCCATAAAAGGCAGCAAAAAGCTTCATCACGCAAAAAGCCTGGTTGGTTTCGATGCTCATCGGCAGTCCATAGACTTTGTTGGTCTGGCGTATTAATCGCAAGTCAAATTCGGCGTTGTAAATACCGATCACTCTGCCCCGAAGCATGGCTTCCACATCCGGCCAGATCTGAGTCCATACTGGCGCATCTTTGACCATTTCGTCGGTGATACCATTCACTGCGCTGGATTCGGCGGGAATGGGCATACCGGGGTTCACCAGGGACTCATAAAGCGTTTCTCCCGAGGTGTTCACAATTCCAACCTGAATGATCCGATCTGTCTGCCCTGTGCCGGTGGTTTCCGTATCCAGGAAGATTGGCTGCAGTTCGAGGACTGCCTGAGCGCGTTGGATTACGTTTGGGTGAGCAATAGGATAGGGCATAAAACCTCGCAGAGAATTATAACGCATCGCCATGATCCATTATCGTTCCCCCTTTGTTTCTTTCAATTTCGTACACGCGTTGGACAGCTTCTTTCTTATAGTACAATTATTTAACAAACCCTAACTTTTTTGGAGGCAAATATGAAATCACGTTCTTTCCTTAGTTTTGACAAAATGATCACGCCTGTAATCATAAAAATCTTGTTCTACATCGGCATAGCCGCAGCACTGATTGGCGGCGTGGTAGTCTTTTTCGGTGGCATCATTACCGCCATCCAACAGGACAGTTTTGGTGCGGCGCTTGGCGGAATCATCGGCGGTCCATTGGTGGCTTTTATGGGCGTGCTGATGGCAAGGGTCTACTCCGAGCTGCTGATCGTTGTCTTCCAAATCCACGAAAACCTGGTTGCAATCAAACACAAATTGGTAGACGGGGAATAGTTCGTTAGCAAAGAACAGCAGGCATAAGCTTTGCTTCTCCTCTTTTATATTGAGCTCGCTGCATTAATCTTTCGGCGAGTTGTATTTTGGTTTACTTACTAACAAGGGTTTGGACAAACCTACGCAAGATATTACTTCTGCTTATGCGAAGTAAGTTGACCACCAACCTTGTATCGTATTTGTCGAAATAGCCTTCATTCCTGGCTTATGTGCTGTAGGCCATGCTTGTTTACTGTCTAAGAGTTATCTTTTTTGATTCACCCGATTGCCCCTTCTCCCCTTTTTTTGTTAATCGGGTATCATGGATGCAATACAAAATAAACGGGTTGAAAATTATGCAAGAAAACACTGTCTGGAAGCGATTTACCACTTTCCTCATCAGCAACTCTCCTGGCATGCGGGTCATCAAAACCTGCCTCGCTGTCACCATCTGCCTCATCATCGAACACTTCCGCGGCACCAGCATGCCCTACCACTCCAGCATTGCTGCGATTGTTTGTATGCAGCCAACCTTAAAATCCACCTTCAAAACCGCTGCTGACCGGACCATTGGAACCCTGATTGCTGGGCTTTACGGATTCTTGTTCATCACTCTTTTCTTTGAGCACCTGCAAATTCATTATTCCTCCCTTGGTTACTTCACTCTGATCGGGGTCATGACCCTGCCACTCATGATGCTGATGATTGCCATTAAGAAACAGGGTGGGCTTGCTATCACGGTTGTCGTATTTTTGATTGTCGTGATCAATGCCGGCGCAACCAATCCTCTAAGCTACACAATCGAACGCGTGGTAGGAACCTTGATTGGTATTGGCGTCGCGTTGTTTATTAATTGGCTGCCGATCCTGAACAAAATCGGAAAGCGCCTCGGGCATGTCGATATTGCTCCCGCCTGTGATTCCCCTGGCAATCTTGAGAAGGAAATTTCCCATTTCACAGAAAATGGTGATGAGTGCGGCAAGTGAACCAATCCCTCCAACTCGCGCGGGAAAGCCTGAAAAACAGCCAAAAAGTCGTCTTTTTCGGTGGTGCAGGCGTTTCAACGGCGTCTGGTATTCCAGATTTTCGCAGCGCTACCGGTCTTTACGACCAGAGAACAGGCTCTCATCTCTCACCTGAAACGATTCTCAGCCATCAATTTTTCATGCGCCACCCAGACGCGTTTTATACATTTTTACGGAGCTACCTCTACTATCCTGAAGCAAAGCCAAATGCGGCGCATTATGCCTTGGCTGACATGGAAAGACGGGGAAAACTTGACGCTGTCATCACCCAAAACATCGACGGGTTGCATCAGCAAGCAGGATCAAAGAATGTGCTCGAGCTTCACGGGAATCTCCAGCGTTTTTATTGCCTTAGCTGTCTCAAAAACAAGTCGGCAGATGCAGTTTATGCTCTTCAGGCAGCGCCTCGTTGCGAAGCCTGTGGGGGTTTGGTGCGACCGGATGTGGTACTCTACGGCGAGCCGCTGGACCCGGACATCCTCGATGCAAGCATAGCTGTTGTGCGCATGGCAGACTGCCTGATTGTGGGTGGCTCATCTTTGGTGGTCTACCCTGCCGCGGGGTTGCTGGATTACTTTCGTGGGAATTGCCTGATCCTGATCAACCGCGATCCAACAGCCTATGACCACCAGGCGCAATTCGTCTTCCACGGTGACATCGGCGAAGTCCTGACCGAGATCTCGCCAATAGATTGACTGTGCCCGCAAAACAGGGGATAAAAATCTAATCTCGTCATCGCGAGCTTCTTTTGCGTGGCGATCTGCCTTAAATATTTTTCAGCGAGGTATTCTTATCATCAGATGAAGTGCGGGTAAGGCGAGATTGGAAGCACTACATACGTCATCAAGCACAGATCTTGGCGTGCTTCCAATCCGCCATCACGCAAACCCTTATCTAAAAAAAGCAAAAAATTACCATCAACGGCAGATGGCAATCTACCTTCCGTTCCGTCATCGCGAGGGAGCACAGCGACCGTGGCGATCTATCTTTTAATTGTGAAAAAACAGAGACCTACGGTCAAATCCCGTGCTCGGTCTGAAGACCGGCACGATCGATCTCTTGCCTCATCATCGCGAGCTTCTTTTGCGTGGCGATCTGCCTTAAATATTTTTCAGCGAGGTATTCTTATCATCTGATGAAGTGCGGGTAGGGCGAGATTGGAAGCACTGCATACGTCATCAAGCACAGATCTTGGCGTGCTTCCAATCCGCCATCACGCAATTGATCACTCCGAATAACAAACCTTGCCACCAAGATCATTTGCGGCGGATTGAGGGCACGATACATTTGTCCATAACACCGCCCAAGGTGCCCTCAATCGCGCCCTACGATGATGGGATTCTATTGAATTCAGGCGTAGGGGCGAAGCATTTCAATATAGAAAGCAATTCTGTGTCCAAGCGATGAATAGAAAATGCTTCGCCTCAACCGGTGATCTCATCAAGAGTAATCAGAAAAGTGGACGCTACTCAAGCATACTCTTTGCCTGTTGCCAGATCTGATCAAACATGTCCGCAGTCAGGCGCCCGGTTTGCGTGTTTTGCAGACTGGGATGGTAAGAGCAGAGGATCCACGGCAGCCCGGATTGAGACGCGTAAAAGCGGTCATGACCAAACAAAAATTGCTTCTTTGGCAAGCTGGCATAATCAGGCAGCTTGAGCAATCCGTCCAGGGCAATCTTCCCCAACACCACCACTCCCTGCAGTTGATTTAATGCTTGCATTTCCCGCGCGAGCCACGGTAGGCAATTAGCGATTTCTACGGGAGCGGGCTTATTACCAGGCGGTGCGCAGCGACAAACCGCTGAGATAAACACATCTTTCAAAACCAGCCCATCCCCACGTGTGGTTGCTTCCGCCTGGCTGGCAAACCCTGCCCGGAAGAGCGCTGGATACAGAAAATTGCCCGAGCCATCCCCCGTAAACATCCTGCCGGTGCGGTTTGACCCGTGCGCTCCCGGTGCCAGCCCCAAAATCAATATTCTCGCATCCGGGTCGCCAAACCCGGGCACAGGTTTTCCCCAATATTCCTGATCCCGGTAAGCTTTCCGCTTCACACGGGCAACCTCTTCACGCCACTCCACCAGCCTGGGGCATTTGCGGCAGGAGATTAGATCTTGCTCAATATTCTCCAGTGTTTTTTCCATTTCCAAAGTTTACCAGAGACAAGCTTGGTGAAGGCTGAAAAGTTAAAAATGCATCCCCTCACGAAGAGGGGATGCAAACTTGAAAAAGGAAAATTAGAGTTTGATCGCCAGGGCGTCCCAGCCGGCATACTTTGCCGTCAGGTCGAGTTTCTGTTCGATGCGGAGCAGTTGATTGTATTTTGCCACTCGATCAGAGCGTGCCGGAGCACCGGTCTTGATCTGACCCATGTTCATCGCCACCGCCAGGTGAGCAATGGTGCTATCTTCAGTCTCACCAGAGCGGTGCGAGCAGACTGCCCGCCAGCCATTGTTCTGAACCATGCTAACGGCTTTCATCGTCTCTGAAAGAGATCCGATCTGGTTGACCTTGACCAGCAGGGCGTTGCAGGCTTTCTCTTCAATGGCGCGTGCCACACGCTCGGGGTTAGTCACGAGCAAGTCATCACCAACGATCTGAAGGCGATGACCGTTGAGAGCGGTGAAGTTCTTCCAGCCTTCCCAGTCGTCCTGGGCAAACCCGTCCTCAAGGGAGACGATCGGGTACTGGTTGATCCAATTGGTCCAGAACTCCACCATCTGGTCGGAGGTCAACTTTCGGCCTTCTTTACGCAGATTGTAGAGCTTGGTATCTTCCTCAAAGAATTCAGAAGCAGCTGGGTCAAGGGCGATCGCCACGTCTGAACCGGCTTTGTAGCCTGCTTTTTCGATAGCCTGGAGGATGAGTTCCACGGCTTCATTGTTAGCGCTCAGGGCAGGCGCAAACCCGCCTTCATCGCCAACAAGGGTCGTGTATCCTTTGCTCTTTAGCACAGTCTTGAGAGAGGCGTAGATTTCAGCGCCCCAACGCAGACCTTCAGCAAAGCTTGGCGCGCCTAACGGCATAACCATGAATTCCTGGGCGTCGGTTGACTGCCAGCCAGTGTGCGCTCCGCCGTTAAGGATGTTCATCATCGGCACAGGCAGTACGTGTGCGTAAACACCGCCAAGATAGCGGTAGAGAGGCAGTCCCAAAGAACCCGCAGCTGCCTTGGCGATTGCCAGGCTGGTGCCCAGGATGGCATTCGCGCCAAAGTTAGCTTTATTCGGAGTGCCGTCAAGCTCGATCAGGAGTTCATCGATCGCCTTTTGTTCGAGTGCGTCCACACCGAGCAGTTCATCAGCGATTTCATTGTTGACGTTCTCAACAGCTTTGAGCACGCCCTTGCCGTTGTAGCGACTTTTGTCGCCATCGCGCAGTTCGAGCGCTTCATGAATGCCTGTTGAGGCGCCAGAAGGTACGGCTGCACGTCCAAAACTACCGTCAGCCAGGATTACCTCTACTTCCACAGTAGGATTGCCGCGGGAATC
Source organism: uncultured Anaerolineaceae bacterium (assembly GCA_964434665.1). GTDB lineage: Bacteria > Chloroflexota > Anaerolineae > Anaerolineales > Anaerolineaceae > Mesolinea. The sequence goes on along the minus strand of CAYSVX010000007.1, from coordinate 24,058 downwards.
AAGGATTTCAATTGCATTGATATATTCAATTATTGTGTCCATTTCATGCCTTTCTGATATTGTCTATTGGTTAAGTATAGCCTATACGGACCCTAATTCGAAAAGTCAAGGTTGACTTTTTGGTCTGAAAAGCCAGCTTTTTTACATGCCGCCTCGATTAATCCAAGGAAGAGCGGGTGAGCCCGATCGGGGCGAGATAAAAACTCAGGATGGAACTGCGAAGCCATCATGAACGGATGATCCTGCAATTCAGCCATCTCCACTAAAACACCATCCGGAGACAATCCCGAAAAGACCATGCCGTTTTCTTCAAACTTCTGCCGATAATCATTATTAAATTCATAACGATGGCGGTGACGCTCCTGGATCACATTTGTCTGGAACAAAGCCGCGGCCTTGGTCTCGGGTTTGATTTGGCAGGGGTAGAGCCCCAGCCGCATGGTACCGCCAAGCTGGTCCAACCCGCGTTGTTCCAGCATCAGGTCAATCACTGGATCGGAAGTAAGCTTATCAAATTCAGCAGAGTCTGCATTTTTCAAGCCCAGAACATTTCGCGCGAAATCGATCATCATCACCTGTAATCCAAGGCAAAGACCCAGGTAGGGAACCTTATTTATGCGCGCGTACTTCGCAGCCAGAATTTTTCCTTCCACCCCACGACTGCCAAATCCACCGGGAACGATGATTGCATCCAGTCCTTCAAGCAAATCCTCCTGATTGTGCTTTTCAACATCGGTGGATGAAATCCATTGCAGATCCACATCTACCCCATAGTACAGAGCGGCGTGATTCAGCGCTTCCCTGACACTCAGGTAGGCGTCGTGCAGCTCAACGTATTTCCCCACCAACCCAACTTTGATACTGGGCTTTTGGCGTCTGAGTTCCGTGACCATCGTTTTCCAACCTTGCAACTTGGGTGGATGTTTGGGCTCGAGCTTCAACCGTTCAAGCAAAAATTCCGCGACGTGGGCTTGCTCAAGGATCAGCGGGATCTCATACAAGAGATCCGCTGTCACGAGTGGAACCACCGCTTCTTCCTGAACATCACAGAATTGCGCAATTTTGTGAGAGAGATCCTTCTCAACTGGGAAATCACTGCGGGCGATGATCATATCGGGCAAAATACCCACAGACCGCAATTCACGAACGGAGTGCTGTGTGGGTTTGGTTTTAGTTTCATTGGTGGCGCGCAGGTAAGGAAGCCAGGTTATGTGCACGAAGGCCGTGTTTTCGCGACCACGATCATTTCGTAACTCCCGGATGGCTTCAAGGAAAGGCTGACCCTCAATGTCACCGACCGTACCGCCGACTTCGATAAGCGCGATATCGGCTTCGGTCGAACGTGTTAGCAAATCCACGCGCCGCTTGATCTCATTGGTGATATGAGGAATGACCTGAATCGTCCCGCCGAGGTAATCCCCACGACGCTCGCGATTGATCACTTCTTCATAGACCTGACCTGTCGTGACAGTGCTGGTTTTTTTCAAGTGAAGGTCACAAAAGCGTTCGTAATGCCCCAGGTCCAGATCCGTTTCTGAACCGTCATCCAAAACAAAGACTTCCCCATGTTGGTAAGGACTGAGCGTGCCTGGATCAACGTTTAGATAGGGATCAAGCTTCTGGATGGTGACGTCAAATCCCCGGGCTTTAAGCAATCTCCCGACTGACGCGGCAGTTACGCCTTTGCCAACTGAGGAAATTACACCGCCGGTAAAGAATATCAGCTTCGTTGTCATCTCACCTCCTGAACGTACCACTTAAAAGTAACGGGGAGGGCTGTTTATTCCAGCACCTCCCCGGCTTGCTTCATTTAGACTACGCGCAGACGCTTTGGGTCTCGCATCTTAATCTTTGTTACTGATCTTGTTTTGCATCGTTCTTTCGTAGATATCATCCGCTTCACTTTCATAGGATTTGGATTTCTTCACGCGGTTGGTAATTTCTGGCAGACGTTCTTCAGCCTTGTCCATTGCCTTGCGAAGCGCAATTTCCATATAGGTAGGATCCGGAATTACTTCTTCGAGTACTTCTTCAACATCTTCCTTCTTGTGACCCTTTCCCTTGCGTCCAGCACCGGCACGTTTGGGTTCGGGCATCACCTCTTCGGGTGCTTCCAGCAGAGCCTTCAAACTGAGCTTGATTTGTTTCTTGCGGCGGTCCACTTCGAGCACTTTCACATCAAACTCATCGCCAACTTTGACGACTTCGTTCGGTGTGCGCACATAGCTATGCGAAAGCTCGCTGACGTGGATCAGACCGGGGCGTTCGGCACCGATTTCGACAAAGGCGCCAAAGGTTTCCAGGCGCAAAACCTTGCCGTGCACAACCATGTCTGGCGCTAATTCGCGCCATTCGTAAGCCAGAGGTTCACGCATGGTCAGCTCGATGTGGTCTTTCAGTACACGGCGAACCCAGACTGTGACAGTTTCATCCACCTTGACAACATCTTCGAGTGATTTCAAAACAGCTTCGGGATTCTTGGGGTCAATAACCTGTGAGATGTGCAGGAATGCCGGCAAAGGGCCGTTGATGTCAATCAAAGCGCCTTGCAATGAGGTCTTCAAAACCTTCCCTTCGAATTTGTCTTTCGGCTTTAAGGTAGTATCTTCTTTCTTATTTTCGACGGGGGCATCCATAATCAATTTCTCCAGAGTTAAATGTTCACAGCGGACTAGTATACTCCTTCGGTGTGAAAGAGTCAATTACTCTCGCATTATTGATTCCAGTTGTATTTTTTAATAATTACCGTTGAAAAGTAATAACTTAACTTTGCTCACGACAATTCTCTCAACAAGCACTAACCATGTAATTGTACCACGGCCCCTACTATCAAAAACTGCGCCAGATGGTAGGTGAAAATAATCCAAAATCGATATCTCGGCAAGCGCCGGTCCAACTTTCCCATTGCGATCATCCCATCAGAGAGGAAAAACAGAATTCCTCCAAAGCCAGCCATCACTGCTCCAAAATCCGACCAGCCAGGTCTGGCAAAACAGAGTAACGCGCTGATACTCATCGCGGAGACAAGCGCTGCATAAACCTTCATGAATGGCAGGATGGTCTTATTGACGCTCGACGACTTTGAGAACCTGTTGACAGTCTTATGAATCAGGATAACCCCTGCAAGGAAAGCTCCTGCCCCAACAATCATGGCAGGAAGTGCCGCTTTTGACAGGTTAAATCCCCAAATGTACATCAACTGCGCAATTGAGAATGCGCCCATGCCCACCATAAACCAGCGTGTGCCTTTAGGTATCAGAAAAATATCGCCGAGCAATGAAAAGACCAATCCCAGCATAAATGGCAACCTCGTTGGGGTGATCGGCACGCGGAACACCACGAATAGGATCAAACCCAACATCACAAGGGGTTTGGTAATGTAATATGGGAGGGTCCACATCTGCCAGGCTGAGACCCAATTGATCAAGCTCACCAATCCGATCCCTGCAACAGGCATCACTCTGAGGACTTCTGTGATGTTATCCACCCGACAGACCAATTTGCTTCAAGAAGGCCTGGTCGTTCTTCCAGTCCCTTTGTACTTTGACCACCAACTCCAGGAACACCTTTTGCCCGGTCGTGCGTTCCAGCTCTTCGCGCGCCTTGGTACCGATTTCGCGGATCATCTGACCCTTTCGTCCAATCACGATGGCTTTTTGGCTATCCCGTTCCACAAAAATTGTCGCTTCGATGTATATTGTGCCGTTCTCGCGTTCTTTGTAAGATTGCACCTGGGTGGCAATCGAGTAGGGCATTTCCTCTGCCAACATATCCATGCACACCGCCCGGATCATCTCTGCCGCGATGTCCCGCTCGTAATCTTCGGTTATTTGCTCATCAGGAAAATACTGCGGACCCAAGGGCAACATTCCAACAATCTCCTGCAGCATAGTTTTTACCCCTGCCCCATCCAAGGCGGAGATTTGCAGTGTCCGGGCTTCTGGAAGTTTCTCGCGGTACAAAGCAGAAAGCTGGGCAAAACTGGATTTGTTCAAGCGGTCAGACTTGTTGAATACAACCAACACAGGCGGTTGGGTTCTTGAAGCCTGGATTGCGTCCAGCAGTTTCTCATCCATTGCGTCAACCGGATTGCTGGCATCAACTAATATCAGTAACAGGTCTGAGTCATTTAAAGCGAACTGCACTTCAGAGTTGATCGATTTGGCAAGCTTATCCTTGGCGTCTGTGAGACCAGGAGTGTCGACGAAAACGATCTGATAATCCTTGGCGGTAAGAATTCCCAACTGGCGTCGGCGGGTTGTCTGCGGCTTGGCAGAAATTCCCGCGATAGGCTGCCCGAGCAGGCGGTTGAGCAGAGTGCTTTTGCCTGCATTGGGTTTGCCGACCAATGCCACAAAACCTGAGCGAAATTCTGATTCCTGATTTTCTTCCATTACAAACTCCCTTTGAGGCTCACTTTGCCTCCAATTATTTCAATTTTTTCATGCTTAAGCAGCCAGGCTTTGGTTTCCAGCCCACCGGGTGCAGAAAAGCCATGCAGTTTCCCATCGGAGCCCACGACCCGATGGCAGGGCACTGCGATCAGCCAGGGATTGCTGCCTACCGCGGCTCCAACTGCTTGCGCGGCGCCAGGTTTGCCGACCAATTTCGCGATCTCGCCATAGCTCATCAACCCACCAAACGGGATGTCCGCGACGACCTGCAGCACGGCTCGTCGAAATCCAGCAACACTGCTCCAAGCCAGCGACAGCGAAAATTGCGTCAGCTTGCTCTCGAGATAGTCCTGTAACTGATTAACCGCCTCATTAAGCAATGGGGAAGCATTTGCTCTCTTAGGTGCAGGTGAATTTGCCAGATAAATCTTCGTCAACTCGTCTGCTTCAGCTTCAATCCGCAACCAGCCAACGGGAGTTTTTAGATCGATTCCTTCAATTTGTTTCATTTTCGCCTTGGTCTCAATATCGTAGGGTAATCGTAGGTCAATCATCAAGCTATTTACTTATGTTTATTGTAATATAGACTTTGAAAGGGCGACTTCTCTTCTTCTTCTCCTCCTTAAATACTAATGCCGTGGTCGGCGTCCACGGCATTAGTTGCTTTAAGCGATGATTATGTTTTTTTATTCAGAATGGACTAAAATTTTATCGAAAATATTTCTACAGGAGACAGGATGGAAAACAGAGAAATTTATCCAATCGAAATCGCTGGCGTCAAACGCGACTTGCGGCTATTTGAGGTCAAACCAGGTCTGCGCATTGCCATCTTAAACATCCTCGGGGACATAGAATTGGTGACTGCCTGCGCAACCGCCCTCGCTGAAAAACTGGCGGACATCCCCTACGATGTCATCCTGACTGCCGAAGCCAAGAGCATTCCGATCGCCCACGAGCTCGCGAAAGTTACCCAGAAACCCTATGTGGTGCTGCGAAAAGAGTACAAACCGTACATGGGCGAAGCTTTGAAGGCGGAAACGCTCTCCATCACCACCGGCAAGACTCAGAATCTTTACTTGGACGAAAAAGATATCGAGCTGCTGAAAGGCAAGCTGGTTGTGCTGCTGGATGATGTGATCAGCACCGGCTCGACCCTGCAGGGGATGCATCTGATCGCTGAAAAAGCTGGCGGCAAGGTGAGCGCTGAAGCAGCCATCCTGACCGAAGGCGATCGGGCGGAATGGCGTCAGGTGGTGGCTCTTGGGCACCTGCCGATTTTTTACAGCTAAGAAATGACTCTGATTCAGATCGGGATTGAACGGGGCGTGGAAGATCGCACGCTTGCCTGGGCGCTCGACTATCCAGGCGTATTCACCTATGGTGCCGACGACGCTGAAGCGCTGTTGCGCATGCCGCGCGAAATACTGAGGTTCGAAAGCTGGCTTAACCTTCATGCGGATCTGCCCTGGGTGCGGCTCGAAGGGTTGGACATGCACATCGACGAAACTTTCCAGTCGTTCCAAACCTTGGTCGACGGAGGAATTCATGCGGTCCATGCGTTTTTTCGTTCAGATCTGGTCCCCTTGACGGAAGACGATGTTCGGACGGCTTTGCAGGTTTTTAACTGGCAGCGTGAGGAGCTGCTTGCGGGTGTGGAAACGATTCCTGCTGAGATCCTCAAACATGAATTTGAAGGGCAACGCTGGACGATCGAGGGCATTTTAGAGCACATTGCCCAGGTGGAGTCGTGGTACTTCTCCCGACTGGGGTTTAACATACCTGAGCCTGCCGAAAAACTTGATCCGATTCGATTGCTCGACATAAGTGCTGCTGCAGCCAACCAGTACCTGCCTGAGCTTGTCGGTTCCGACCAGATTTTTGAGTACCGCCAGGAAAAGTGGAGCGCCCGCAAGCTTGTGCGGCGATTGCTTTGGCATCAACGCGATCACATAGACCATATCCGAGGGCTTGCACTAGGCTAAGCCTGGAAAAAATTTCCCACCTTAAACTAAAACAGCCGCCTCACCTGCGGCTGTTTTAGTTTCGATCAAAATAGTGTTTTGTCACAATCCGATCCTGTCCGTGCAATTTGAAAGGAGAGAAACAATTGTCGCACGAACTCAGTTATATTAACCGGCTTTGGTTAACTTTTTATAAAGTGAATGTTAGGGATTTGTTAAATTAAACATGGATATGGGTTAAGACTTCCGTTTGATAGCGTATGGAAAAAGCATAACAATCTTTATCCACTTTACCTTTTCCTCAAAGAATTTGAGCGTCGCTGAACCTTTTATGCTATGATTAAGAAGGTTAGCGTGATGAAATTTTGGAAAAAGACCTTCCCTTTTATACTGCTCAACATTCTCGTTTCAGCTGCGACATTGCTGGCTGTGCTTTACTTCTGGCAGCAAAAATACCCGCTTCCCAATTCAGAGCCCACCCAACCGATCATTACCCCCATCCAAAGTGAACTTTCCCCCTCGCTGGCTGCCCCAACCGCCCAAATCCTGCAAGATCGATTGTTGCGAATTGAAGGTGTTTTTGGTGCTGGAGATATTCAGGTGGAATACATCCTATTGCGCAACCCGAGCGAGAGTGCCGTGGACCTTGCCGGCTGGCGGATGATTTCTGATGGTGGGCGTAATTATCGCTTTCCCAATCTGACCCTCTACCCCAAGGGTGCAGTTAACATTTACACTGGTCCGGGCACCGACACGGTTACCGAACTGTATTGGAATTCGGATACTGCCCTGTGGTCAAGCGGTGATCTGCTGACCCTGTTTGACAGCCAGGGGAATGAACACACCCAATTCAAGGTACCGTAAAGGAACACAAACCATGTCTCAGGCACTCTACCGCACCTGGCGACCCGCCCTCTGGGATGAAGTCGTCGGTCAGGACCACATCGTTCAAACCCTCAAAAACGCGATCGCGACCGATCGCGTTGGACATGCTTATCTTTTTGCCGGACCCAAAGGCACTGGTAAAACCACCAGCGCGCGCTTACTGGCGAAGGGGGTGAACTGCTTGCAGGACTCGCTCGAAAAACGCCCTTGCAACCAGTGCGCCAACTGCCTGGCGGTGAACGAGGGTCGCTTTTTGGATTTGATCGAGATCGATGCTGCCTCCAATACCAGCGTGGATGATGTCCGCGAATTGCGAGATAAGGTCAATTTTTCCCCCTCACAAGGACGTTTCAAAGTCTATATTATTGATGAAGTGCACATGCTCTCCACTTCCGCGTTTAACGCTCTGCTGAAAACGCTCGAAGAACCCCCATCCCATGTGATCTTCATCCTTTGTACCACCGAAATCCATAAGATCCCTGCCACAGTCCTCTCCCGCTGCCAGCGGCATCAATTTCGCCGTATTCCGGTACCTATCATTGTCCAAAAACTGAAAGAACTGTGCAAACAGGAAAAAATCAAGATAGAAGATGACGCGCTGACCCTCATCGCCCGCCAGGCGACTGGTTCCATGCGCGACGCAATTTCCCTTGTCGACCAGCTTTCATCCATTTCAAAGAAGATCACTCTCCCCATTGCCCAGGATGTCCTTGGTACAGCCACAAACCAATCCGTGATCGATCTCATGGAAGCCAGCCTGGCAGGTTCCAGCGGCAAAGGGCTCGAGATCATCCACCAGGCACTCGATAGCGGCGCTGACCCGCGCCAGTTTGCCCGCCAGGTGGTGGATTACCTGCGGGACCTGCTGGTCATCAAAATGGAAGCCGGAAAACAACTGGAACTCACCCCTGAGGTGCGAGCGACCATGGAAGATCATGCCGCCCGCTTCAGCATAGACCGCTTAGTAAGCATGATCCAGGCGTTCACCAACGCAGCCATCGAGCTAAAAGCCAACTGGCATCCTGGTCTCGGTCTTGAACTCGCCTACGCGGAAGCACTTTCACCTGCAATCCCCTCCCAGGCCCCGTCAACCCCCCAGCCAGAACAGGTTCAACCCCAAACGAAGCCTACCCCAAAAACACAGGTGAGTTCTGCTGCCAGGGAGCCTGCGCTAAAACCAGCTGAGGTGGAACGACCCGCAGTGATCACTGGTCCTTTGACCTTCGATTTAGTCCAGGAACACTGGGAGTTGCTCAAACGAGAAGTTAAAACTCGGAACACCGTTACCAGCGCATTAATGAATTCTTCAAAATTGATTGACGTGGACGGAAATACCGTTGTCATCAACTTCAGCAGTGACCTGTTGCGCGACAAGATGGCTGATGAACAAAATACCCGCATGGTCTCATCGGTAATGTCCAAACACTTCGGACAGGACGTTCGGCTGATCTGTACCACTGGCGAAACCGATGCCTTTGTCCGCAAGAGCGCGAGCAATGGCACGCAGCAAGTGGAAGAAACAATAAAGAAATTGGGCGGAGTCATCCGCGAAATACCCTCTGATTACTCTGAAAAGGATCAATAATGGCAAAAGGATTTAACGCGCGCCCCAGCGCATCTGGCGGCAACATGATGTCCCAACTGGCTAAACTGCAAGAGCAAATGGCCCAGGCGCAGGAAGAAGTCGCAAACGAGACCGTCACTGAAACTTCCGGTGGCGGAGCAGTTTCAGTTACCATGTCCGGCGACCAGCAATGCAAAGCCATCAAAATCGACCCCGATCTGCTGGCAGACGGAGACGCTGAGATTCTCGAGGATATGCTGCTGGCAGCTGTCAACAAAGCGCTTGAAAGCTCCCACAAGTTATCCGAAGAGAAAATGGCGCCCTTCACCAACATGCTTTCCGGTTTTGGCATGGGTCGTTAGCCAGAATGCGCACCATCCCTGGTCCGGTTCAAAACCTGATTGATGCTTTCGCGCGCCTGCCCGGAATCGGACCCAAAACTGCTTCCCGCCTGACCTTCTTCTTGCTCAAGGCTCCAGCAGAAACCTCTCTGGACCTTGCGCAGGCGCTTGAAGCCATGCGAACAGAAACCTCCCACTGCACCGAGTGCTTCAATATCACCCTTGCTGGAGAAGAAAAGTGCGACATCTGCGCCTCAAGCACGCGGGATCAGGAGTTGATTTGCGTGGTGGAAGAGCCTTTGGACGTGCTCGCAATTGAACGTACCGGCGCTTTCCAGGGAAAATATCACGTCTTGCAGGGTGTGCTCTCACCCATCGAGGGTATCGGACCCGATCAGATCAAGATCTTCCCCTTGTTGGAACGCCTGAAGGATTCACATGTACGCGAGGTGATCATTGCTACCAATCCTTCCATGGAAGGTGACGCGACCGCCCTCTACCTGCAGCAGCGCATCGGTAAAATGGGCATTAAAGTGACACGCCTGGCACGCGGCTTGCCTGTGGGCGGCGATATCGAATACGCAGACCAAAGTACGCTTCAACGGGCTTTGTCTTACCGGCAAGAAATGGAATGATTAACTAAACCTGGTACTGGAAGCCGAACGAATTAATTTTGAACCGACCTGGGATTCATGGCATCAATCAGCCCATCCCCAAGCAGATTCCAACCGATGCCAAATAAGATCAAGGCAATTGTTACTGGCAGGAATACCCACCAATAGGTAACAATCCCATTCGGCGAATAAATCCAATCCCGGCCAGATAGCAGCGCATCTGCCCATGGTGTGGATTTACCCAAACCGATGAAAGCAAATGTTGTTTGCATGACAACCAACGCCCCAACATCTTTGGCTGCCATAACCAGAACCGGCGCGATAGCATTAGGAATCAGATGGCGGAAAATTACCCGGAAATTTTTAACCCCGGAAACCTTTGCCGCAAGCACATATTCCACATGCTTCAACCGCATTACCGAAGCATTCATAACACGGGCGTAAGGCACCCATAAGAACAAGGCAAATGTAACAGCTGCAGGGTTAAGTTTCAGGAATGGACTGAGAAGCGGAAAAAGGTCTTTCAAATAACCGTATTTTTCCAGGTAATCCAGAGGGAAGCCTGCAAAATCTGAATTGCTGACCAGGTTAGCGAGCATTACGTTGTTGAGTTGATTGAAGAAAACCACCCCCGCGATAACAGGAAATGCTAAGAACATATCCGTGGTCCACATTAGTATAGAGTTGGATGTTCCACCTAAAAAGGCAGCCAGCGTGCCAATCAGGGTGCCAAAGAAAAAGATAATGGCAGTCACTCCAACACCGAATTTAAGTGCGTCCCGAGTTCCCCAGATAAGGGCGTCGTAAACACTGGACTGGTCTGGTAGTGTTCCCAAAGGCTCACCAGGACCAGGCGGCTTAGGGATCTTAAGAAACGACACTGCAATCTCGTCTTGGCCTTCTGCATTTATGGGAGCGAGCGTTGATGCAAAAATCGCGGTCAATATGAAAGCCGCGACGATGAATAGACCAAGCCAATTTTGCCACTGCGAAAAAAATCTTTTTGTGATGCTCATTCTAAAAATTCTCTCTCAGGCGCGGGTCTACTACAACCTTGAGAAGATCTAACAAAGTCGTTAGGACCAAAACAAGAACCGTGCTATATATCGCGAAACCCATTGCACTGGGAGCATCCGGTATGAACGCCAGGCTTTTAACTCCAACCGTGGACAAACCAGGGTAATTAAAAATGATCTCCACGACAAAGATATTTGTCATCAATGAAGCCGCCGTTAGCATGGTATGTGTGAGCACCGGAGCGGCAGCGTTTCCCAGGGCATACCGCCAGGCTAAGGTCCGTTCCCGTAAGCCCCTGGCTCTACCGGCAACAATGTAATCCTTTTGGTTTTCTTCAATAATTGTTGCCCTGGTGATCCGCCCGAGAATTGCCCATTGAGCAAAGGCAAGTGTCAGCGCGGGCATGGCAAGGTGGCGCAAAGCGTCCAGCGAAAGCTGTGGATTATTGTTCAATAATCCATCTATGGTCAGAAAACCGGTATAGGCAGTGAAATCTTCTACCGTAATCATGCCGGCAAATGCAGAGCCTAAACGCCCGGGAAAAAACCAGCGTAAAGTAATATAAAAAACAACCATCATGATGATCGCCAGGATCATCGGAGTGAGGGAGGTTGCCACGAAAGCGGTAGACCTGAACAACCGGTCAAATATGCCTCTTTTCCGAGTTCCCGACAACACTCCACTGAGAAGTCCCAAAGGAAAATAGATCAATATCGCGTAAAAGGTTAACTCCAACGTCGCGGGAGCCCGCCGCATAAGACCTGTAAAAACATTTTCCTGAAGGTTTGGACTATATCCCCAGTTACCCTGTAGCAATTGACCTGCCCAGGAAAAATACTGTACCGGAAAGGGAGCATCGAGGCGATATTTTTCAATCATTTGTTCAAGTAGTTCTTGATACATTTCTTCTGTCATGCGCGGGGAGGTTCTTCTTGGCATGTACAAAGATGCGCGTGTTTCTGGCGGAGTGAGCATGACCGTGGCATAGAGAGCTGCGGTTATAAGGATCAATGTCACCACAGAACGCAGAATAGAGAAGGATAAACGCCGCAAAATGGACATAGTTTGAATGGTTGTTATTTTATCACCATGACGGAATTACGAAGAAACAACCGGTTTAGGTTGCAGACGTAGGGGCGAAGCATCAATGCGTAGATCTTGGATTGACCGTGATAATTTCCGAGAGATGCTTCGCCCTTACCGGAGATTAAAAGATTCTGCCTGTTGTTATCAGGTATAATTTTTTAGTTAATCACTATATTTTGGAGTTATCTTATGTATCTAACCGGCAACCAGGTTCGTCAATCTTTCCTCGACTTTTTCGCAGAGCGTGGTCACACAGTCGTGCCCAGTGCTTCGCTTGTGCCTGGTGGGGATAGCACCCTGCTCTTCACCAACGCAGGTATGGTGCAATTTAAAGATGTCTTCCTGGGCACCGAAACACGCCCCTACACCCGCGCGGTCGACTCTCAGAAGTGTCTGCGAGTCTCGGGCAAGCACAACGATCTGGACACCGTCGGTCGCGACAACACCCACCACACCTTTTTCGAGATGCTTGGGAATTGGTCCTTCGGGGACTACTACAAGCAAGAAGCTATCAGCTGGAGCTGGGAATTGCTGACCAAGGTTTGGGGTCTCGACCCAAGCCGGCTATACGCAACTTATTTCGTCGACGATCAGGGCGATTTACCCTCCGACGAGGAAGCCCGTGATGTCTGGCTGGCGCAGCCCGGCTTTGTTGCCTCCCACCTCCTTCAAGGCGGACGTAAAGATAATTTTTGGGAAATGGCCGAAACCGGTCCCTGCGGTCCCTGCACCGAGATCCACTACGATTTTGGTCCGGATTTCTGCAATATGCGCCAGGTGCCAGGGCATGCCTGTGAAGTAAACGGCGACTGCTCGCGCATCGTCGAGATCTGGAATAACGTTTTCATCCAATACAATCGCACCTCCCCGACCGACTTCCTGCCCCTGCCAAAACGCCATGTGGACACTGGTATGGGATTTGAACGGATTGTCTCGATTATCCAGGGTGTGCGCGGTAACTATGAAACCGACCTGCTAAAGCCCCTGCTGGATGAAACCCAACGTCTCGCCGGGCAAACGGACGAGGAACGCGCAGCCAACCTGACGCCTTACCGGGTGATTGCCGACCACGTGCGATCAGCCGCTTTTCTGATCGCGGACGGTGTCATCCCTGGGAACGTTGGACGCAATTACGTCTGCCGCATGATCATCCGCCGTGCCGCCCGATTCGCCCGCAAACTCAACCTCACCGAGCCTTTCATGGCGCACGTCGCCAGCCTCGTGATAGTAAACTACCAGGCTGCCTACCCGGAGCTGAAAGCGAACGCTGAACTGATCTCCGAAACGCTCACTGCTGAGGAAAAACGTTTTGCGGAAACTATTATTGAAGGTGAGGCAAAACTGCATGTCCTGAGTAGCATGAACATAACTGCAACTGTTAGCGTTAGCAAACCAACACTCTCGCAGGGTGAAGTGCCCCAATCTATAAACACTAAAGAAGCATCAAATTCATTAAACCAACTCGACGGAAAAACCGCTTTCGATTTGTATTCTACCTTTGGCTTACCGCTCGAGATAACCCGCGACATCCTCGAAGAGGACGGACTGACCGTCGACGAGAAAGGCTTTTTCGAGGCGATGGAAGCGCATCGACTTGCTTCCGGCAAAGGCCAAACCTTTGGCGACGCGGGCAGCAACAACACGGAATTTTACGCTGCCGTTTTGAGCGACCTGCAAGCTCAAGGTAAGCTGCCTGCGGATGGCGTTCACTATGACCCCTATTCCTCTTTCACCACCACCTCCAGGCTGGTTGCCATCCTGCGGGATGGAGAGCTGGCTCAGTCTGCCATGGCTGGAGACGAGGTTGAGTTGATCCTAACCGACAGCCCGCTCTACATCGAATCTGGCGGTCAGGTTGGGGATACAGGCGTGATAAAGTCCGCCGAAGACCCCGAATGGAAAGTTGAAATTTCTTCCACCCGCAAACCCGTCTCCGGTCTGATCATCCAATCAGGCATCGTCACTCAGGGCACTCCACGGGTTGACTCACCGGTTCTGGTCAGTGTAGATGTAACTTCACGCCAGGCTACCATGCGCAACCATACGGGTACGCACCTGCTGCATGCCGCCCTGCGCAAGGTTTTGGGCGACAAGGTACACCAATCCGGCTCCGCGGTGGACCCCGAACGCATGCGATTCGATTTCAACTTCCCTCGTGCCCTGAATAGCGACGAGTTGCTGCAGATCGAAGCGTTGGTCAATCGCTACATATCCGAAGAGTATCCGGTCAACAAGCGCGTCAAAACCCTCGACGAAGCCAAAGCGGATGGCGCGATCGCGCTTTTCGGCGAGAAATACGGCAGCGAAGTGCGTACGATCGAAATCGCTGACCAGCGCGGACGCGTCTCATACGAACTTTGCGGCGGCACCCACCTGGATAACACTGCTGAAATTGGCTCCTTCTACATCACCAGCGAGTCAAGCGTGGCTGCGGGCATTCGACGCATCGAAGCGGTCACCGGAGCGAAGGCTTACGCCTGGGCGCGCGAACGCCTGAACCTGCTTAACGAAGCAGCAGCCTTCCTTGAAACCAGTCCCTTTGAGCTGCTTTCAAAAACGGAAATGCTTGAGACCAAGCTTAAGGAGCTCGATAAAGAGCTCGAGAATCTGCGCGCGCAAGGCGCCCAGGCGGAATTTAGCAAGAAGTTGCAGAATATCCAGCAAGTCGCGGGCGTGCCCGTGCTCAGCATCATCATCCCCAATGCCGACGCGGACGCCCTGCGCGGGCTGACCGACCAGTTCCGTCAGCAACACCCCTCCGGCGTGGTCGTTTTGGGCACGGTAAGCCAAAACAAACCGATGTTGATTGCGGCAGTAACTCCAGACCTGATCGCCCGAGGAATAAAAGCCGGCGACCTTATCAAACGCGTTGCTGCCGTTGTGGGCGGTGGCGGTGGCGGCAGACCGGACATGGCTCAGGCTGGCGGTAAAGACCCGGACAAACTGTCCGAAGCGCTGGACCAGGTTTCTGTTTACATCCGCGAGAATCTAAAATAAGCCATGTCACAGGATATCACGCCCCTCCGTCAGCAGTATCTGGATATCAAAAAACAGTATCCTAATACAATCGTCTTTTTCCGGTTGGGTGATTTTTATGAAACTTTTGACGACGACGCCAAAGCCACAGCCGACGCCCTGGACATCGTCCTGACCTCACGCCCGGTGGCGAAAGGGGTGCGCGTGCCCATGGCCGGCATTCCTTTTCATGCGGTCGATAACTACATCGGCAGATTGATCGAGAAGGGTCACCATGTTGCCATCTGCGAACAGGTAGGCGACCAACCCGATAAAGGGCTCTTTTCGCGCGAAGTCGTGCGCGTGATTACGCCTGGAACGGTTGTGGAGCCTAATCTGCTCCCCTCCGGTCGCAACAATTACCTCGCCTGCGTCTTTGCCCAGCAGACCAGCGCGGGTTTTGCTTACGTGGACGTGTCCACCGGTGAATTCGCTGCCACAGAGCTGACCGACCAGGACGTATTCGTCCAGCTTCGTGCTGAGCTCAAGCGCCTCTCCCCTGCCGAAATATTGGTTTCAGACGCGCTCAACCTGCCTGAGGACATTCAAGGCAACCTCACTAGCATACCCAACTGGTACTTTGAGCCCGGTCGATCGCAGGAACTGATCAAAACACGCTTTCAGGTCAGCAGCCTTGAAGGATTAGGCCTCAAATCCCTGCCCCTGGCGGTTCGAGCGGTCGGCGCGCTGCTTAAGTACCTGCAGGAAACTCAGAAGAGCCTGGCAGATGTACCGTTCAGCTTCAGCACCTACAGTTTGAGTGATTTCATGGTCCTGGATTCGGAAACCCGCCGCAACCTGGAGCTTACTGAGACCCTGCGCGATAGCAAGCCAGAAGGCTCCCTGCTGGGTGTGTTGGACCGCACCAAGACCCCAATGGGCAAGCGCATGCTGCGATCCTGGGTCAACAAACCGCTGCTTGATCTCGACCAGATAAATACCCGCCTGGATGCGGTCGAATTATTTTACAAAAATGGTGTCCTGCGGCAGAATTTGGAACCTCTCTTAAGTGAACTCCATGACATCGAACGGATCGTTGGTCGGCTCCATAATGGCAGCGCCCGCCCGGGAGACCTTGTGGCGTTGCGAGAGGACCTGCGCGCGATACCCCGGTTGCAAGCGCTTCTGCCTGCCAGCGAACCCACCCTCCAGTCAATGCTGAGTGCGGTCGGCAGCTTCGAATCGCAATTGAGCTTGCTCGAACAAGCCATAACGGAGGATCCACCAGCCACCACTGCCAACATCGGCATCATTCAACCTGGGTTCTCAGAAGAGCTGGATGCCATTCTTGCCAGTTCAAAACACGCGCGTGAATGGATTGCCGGGCTCGAAAGCAGCGAACGCCAGCGTACGGGCATAAAAACCCTCAAAGTTGGTTTTAACAAGGTTTTTGGATACTACATCGAGATCTCGCGCGGCGCAGCAGACCTGGCACCCGAGAACTATATTCGCAAACAAACGTTGGTCAACAACGAGCGCTTCATCACGCCCGAACTGAAGGAATATGAATCGTTGGTTCTGAACGCCGAGGCACAAATCCACGAAGTGGAACTGCGGGTCTACAAACAAGTCTGCTCCCAGTTGGCTTTATCCTCAACGGAACTGCTCAATGCTGCCCGCGCCATCGCCAGCCTCGACTGCTTGCTATCGTTTGGCAGTGTGGCAGCACTCAACAAATACACCCGACCCCAACTCAGGGCTGAAAAGGGTCTGAAAATTATCGCCGGACGTCATCCAGTGGTTGAGCGCTTGCGCAGCGAAACCCGCTACATCCCCAATGATGTGGTCTTTGAGGATGGCGAGATTGTGCGCCTCATCACCGGACCCAACATGAGCGGCAAGTCAACCTACCTGCGCCAGGTGGTTCTGATCGTGCTTATGGCGCAAATCGGCAGTTTTGTGCCTGCCGACCAGGCAGAAATCGGGCTGGTGGATCGGGTCTTCACCCGCATAGGCGCGCAAGACGCCATCCACCAGGGTCAGTCTACCTTCATGGTGGAAATGCTTGAGACCGCCAACATTCTCAACAATGCTTCCCCTCGCAGCCTGCTGATCCTGGATGAGATCGGTCGCGGAACCAGCACCTACGACGGGCTCTCGATTGCCTGGGCAATCGTCGAGCACCTCCACAGCCACCCCAAACTCAAACCCCTGACGCTTTTCGCCACGCACTACCACGAGCTGACCGAACTGGCAGATCTTTACCCGGGCGTGCGTAACTACAATGTGGCTGTTGCTGAAGCGGATGGCACAGTCGTTTTCCTGCACAAAATTGTGCCTGGCGGGGCTGACCGTTCCTACGGCATTCACGTGGCTCAGATGGCTGGGTTGCCTTCTTCCGTGATTACCCGTGCCAACGAGATCCTCAAACAGCTCGAGCAGTCCTCCGGCACCACCCTGCCGGCTGCCTCCGCCACGCAGGACCAGTTGCGCCTCTTCCCGGAGAACAACCCGATGATCGAGGCTTACAAAAAGCTCGACCTCGAAACCCTCTCACCCATCCAGGCTTTAAATCTCCTTTATGAGTGGAGAAGTAAGTATTTTTCCAAAGATTAGTAAGTTATCGGTAGGAATTGGTAGGGTGGGTTGACATCAACAATTTTCAATCTACGAACATTTGTTTCTAGTCAACCACCAATATGGCTCGGTTGAAGGTGGGTTGGTTGATAAATGCTTTCCTAATTCACATGCCCCTGAACGCTTACCCACCATACACAACTAACTCTCCGAATTCCCATGCCCCTGAACACCAACCCACCATAAATTGGTGGTGGGTTGCTCTTTGAGTAGGGTGGGTTGACGTCAGCAAAATTCTATCTACAAGTGTATGGTTATAGTCAACCCACCATAAGAGTATACATGTTGATGGTGGGTTGGCGTACTTCAACCCGACATCCTTATTACCGCGCCCGTCATCGCGAGGAGCGAAGTGACGTGGCGATCTCATCGCCAACACTGTCATCCTGAGCAACGCGACTGCTTGCGTCCCCTTGCGGGAAGGATCTGGTTGTTAATAATCAGATTCTTCGCAAAAAAGGCTCAGAATGACTGGAAGGTTGGCTTGAAATGCACAAGCTGACTTGTGACAGACCACCGACACAATCTGTCTTTGCGAGGAACGAAGCAATCTAAAATATTTTCCAGAAGTATCGCTCGAGGTTCACAAACCTCTCGCGGATAATCAGCTCGATCCTCTTGCCACTTACGTTTTTAGTCTGCTGCCAGCTGAGATTGCTTCACAAAAGAGGTTCGCAATGACTGAAGGATTTGTCATCGCGAGGAGCGAAACGACGTGGCGATCTCATCGCCAACAATGTCATCCTGAGCAACGCGACTGCTTGCGTCACCTTGCGGGAAGGATCTGGTTGTTAATAATCAGATTCTTCGCAAAAAAGGCTCAGAATGACTGGGCAGATCGTGTAGGATGGACTGACTACGGTTGTTCCCTGAGTGCTCATTCGCCGACAAGCCAACCAGGCTGACCATTGAGAAAAGCCTGCCCGGTCATGGGTTTCTTGCCTTCCGGCTGAAGACTGTCGAATACCAGGAAGCTTTCGCTTGTGCCAATTGCAGGGAGTTCATTGACCACATACCTCTCGCCAACTTCACTGGCAAAGCTGTCATGCACATGCGCTTCCATCACCTTCACCCGTTTGCCATCCAGCATGAAGAACGTGCCAGGCCAGGGATGATACGCCCGTACCTTGCGGTCAAGTTCGAGGGCGGTTTTTGAGAAATCGAGTTCACCTTCCTCTTTCTTTAGCATCGGAGCATAAGTCTGATCGGTTCCGTCCTGCGGCAAAGGCGCAAGCATGCCGCTAAGATAAGAAGGGAGCACCTCAATCAACGCCTGGGCCCCCAGAAATGCCAGCTGGTGCGAAAGTTCTTCCGCGTTTGTCTTTGCGCGGATGGGCACTCGGCGCTGCGCCAGGATCGGACCGGTGTCGAGCCCCTCATTCATCAGCATGATGGTCACACCGGTTTCGGTATCGCCCGCCGCTATTGCCGCCTGGATCGGGGAGGCGCCGCGCCACCTGGGCAGCAGTGACGCATGCACATTCACACATCCCTTTGCGGGCATCTCCAGGATCATCTTCGGCAGGATCTTCCCGAACGCCGCGACCACGATCAAATCAGGCTTAAATTGCGCCAGCTCAGTCACTGCCCCGAGTTTCCTGAGAGAAACCGGCTGTAAAACTGGCAGGCCAAGCTCCAGCGCGCGCTTTTTGACCGCGCAGGGCGTCAGCATTCGTCCTCTGCCTGCAGGTCGATCTGGCTGGGTGACCACAGCCACCAGCCCAAATTTTTCGTGCAGGGCTTCAAGGCTGGGAATGGCGAAATCAGGCGATCCCATAAAGATGATTCGACGGTTCATGACAGAAATTCTAACACAGGGTATTCCCTGTAACAGTTTGTAATTGCCATGATTATCTATCTTCCTTTTACGCCGGAATTTCGACTTTGTGTTAAGCTTAAGCATATCTGAAAAGAGGTGAAAGATGACTGAATCTCAAGATTTTGTGAACGTAGACCCGATCGATATCGACCCCGAAACCGAACCAAAAGGCTCTCAACCCGCTTTGTCTACCAGCGAAGAAAACACGCTGGCGATGTTTGCCCACCTGTCCATCCTGCTCAACCTGGTAACCGTTGTTCTTGGTTTGGTACCTGCCCTAATCATCTACTTTGCCTACAAAGACCGCTCACGCTACGTGGCTTACCAAAGTTTGCAGGCAGTTGTCTTTCAACTGGTGTACTTCTTTGGAGCTGCAGTCCTGGCAGGTGTAATTGCACTCGTTTCAGTCCCGCTAACGATCGTTTGTGTCGGATTTTTTGGGCTGTTCCTGGCGCTTCTCATTGGATTAATTCCTATCGGCGCACTTATTTATGGGATTGTCGCCGCTGTGGAAACCTATCATGGTCGTGACTTCCAGTATTACCTGGTTGGGCAGTGGGTTCGCAAGAGTTAAGATTGCTGCTAAAAAAGCTCTTCAGAAAGGCAACCCGGGTGGATCCGACAGATAATCCAGCGCCAAAGGACAGGATTACGGTCTATGGCGTGAATTGGTGCCCGGACTGCCGCCGAAGCAGAGCGGTCTTCGAAGAGGAACGGGTTCCCTTCGTTTGGATCGATATTGATGAAAACAAACTGGGAGAGAAGTTCGTCTTGGCAACAAACCGCGGCAACCGCAGTGTGCCAACAATCATTTTTCCTGACGGGTCTTTGTTGGTGGAACCTGATTCAGGGCGGCTCCGGCGGACCTTGGAGGCTTACAAGACGCAAAACCCAGCCTAAGCGTCCAGGCGCCGGCGTGCTTTTTGTGCCAGCACAGCGATGCTAAGCGAGAGCGCTCCGGCAAAAATAACCCCTAAACTCGCGACGAGGATTGCCCCAACAGAGCGGCGTACCTCAAAAATCCGCGAGTTTTTTAATTCGTCCTTCAACTTTTTTACATACGTTGAGCGAGGAGTGTGGCGCTTCATTAATTGAGAAAAACGTTCTTCAAACTTTTGCAGGTCAATTTCAGTCATGGTTTTTTTTGTTCTCGATCCTCTCGCTTAATTTAACGCAAACATTGTTCTTTAGATACGAGGGTTTTCCAACTCTTTTACCCGGTCACGCAACTCGAGTAAGGTTCGGTGGTAAAGGCTCTTGATGGCGCCTTCAGTTTTTCCGAAAATGTAACTGATCTCTTCGTTCGATAGGTTTTGAACAAATTTGAGCAATATTAGTTCCCGTTTTTGCGGGTTGAGGTCGTTGATTACGCGCATCAGGAATTCGTGATCCTGGAGTTGTGCCATTTTTTGTTCAGGAGCAGCCAGTTTGCTGGTATCCGGCAGGCTGAGATTCTCAATGGATATTTCTCTGCCCCGCATCCTGTCGCGATGGTAATTGGCAACCAGGTTGTGAGCAATTCGGTAAATCCAGGCTGAGAAGGGCAATCCCATATGCTTGTAGCCGCCGATGCTCTTTAGTGCTCTGAAAAACACTTTGGACGTTAGATCTTCAGCGTCACTCGCGTTGCCAACCCGGAAAAAGACGTAGTTATAGATCCGTTCAACGTAGCGTTCGTATAAGGTGCCGAACGCTTCAGGATCTGTTCGGGCAAGATTAATCAGGCTTACTTCATCATGATCTTGAGTCAAAGGGACCTTCCAGAGTCTGATTATAAACTATGCCTCATCTCCCGTTTTAACAGTCAATAGTTTGGCTTTGGAGTACAATAAACAAAATGGGACACTTTGGCAAATCGATGAAAAAAATTTGCGCCATTCGCTTTTCGATTCCTCTTTTCCACGCTCCAATTAACCCACTATTCGCGTTTTCAGAACAGCCTTACTCCAGACTGTTTTTGCAAATCCTATCCTCCGATCAAAAGGAATTAAACCATGAGTGATTTTCTGTTCAAGAAAGATGTTGATATTTACGATCCCAACGTGAACGGACTGGTTGAGTTCGAAGCCGAACGCCAGGCTCGCCGTCTGATCATGATCCCCAGCGAGAGCATTGCCCCCAAGGCAGTGCGCGACCTAATGGCTTCACCATTCGCCAATATCTATGCCGAAGGCTATCCCCGCCCTGAAACCCGTTATCAGGATGAAGACACCATTATGGATTACGCCTACCAACTCGGGCGCTATCGCCGCCACAGCGACCCGCGGTATTACAAAGGCGTCGAATACGTGGATATGTTGGAAGCCCTCGCCCGCCGGCGTGCAGCAGAGCTCTTCGCGGCCAATGACCTCAACGCTGACGATCTCTGGGTAAACGTCCAACCACTTTCCGGTGCCCCTGCCAACACAGCGGTATACACTGCGCTCATCCAACCGGGCGATGCCATTTTAGGTATGGACCTACTGGTTGGTGGTCACCTCACCCACGGTTCGCCTGTCAATCGCTCTGGTCTGTTTTACAATGCCTTCCATTATTCTGTGGATCCCAAGACGGAACGCCTCGATTACGACAAAATCCTGGAGCAGGCAAAAGCCTGTAAGCCCAAGGTCATCGTGGCAGGTTACACCTCCTTCCCCTGGATCCCGGACTGGCAAAAGTTCCGCGAAATAGCGGATGAGGTCGGCGCCTGGCTGTTGGCGGATGTTTCACATATTTCCGGTCTGATCGCTGCCAAAACAGTTCCCTCTCCGATTGGAATCGCTGATGTGGTCAGTTTCACAACCCACAAAACTCTCTGTGGTCCCCGCGGTGCGGTTCTGATCGCCCATGACCGCGAACTCGGCGAGCAGATCGACAAAGGTGTCTTCCCGGGTGAGCAAGGCGGTCCGCATGTCAACACCATTGCAGCGATGGCACTCACCTTCAAACTTGCCAAAACTGAACAGTTCATAGAACTGCAAAAACAAACCCTGCGTAATGCCGCTGCCCTGGCAAACCACTTCAAAGAATTGGGCGTACGCGTTCCATACGGCGGCACGGACAGCCACATGTGCCTGATCGACTGCAAGTCCTACAAGAGCCCGGATGGCATCCCCCTCACCGGCGACCTCGGCGCGAGGATCCTCGACCTGGCTGGCATCGTGGTCAATCGCAACACTATCCCGGGTGATCGGTCAGCCTTAACTTCCACCGGCATCCGCATGGGTTCCACCTGGCTGACCCAGCGCGGTTTTGTCGAGAAGGACTTTGCCAGGATCGCGGATTCAATCCACGAATTATTCACTGCTACCACCCCCTATCACATGATCGGTCGCTCAGGCAAGATCACGCGCGCGAAGGTCGATTTTTCGACGCTAGGCAAGGTGAACACGGACATTCGCGTCCTTGCTGATGGAAAACCCGCCATGGATGACATCCATCAGCGCCATGGTTACCCGCACTATTTTTACAACGAAGATCACCCACGCCAGGGAATTGGCGCTTTGATGGTGACCGGTGAGAATGTGCGCGCTTTCCTGAACTACACCATGACCAGCGACGTCGAGGCCCTCGAACCAGGCGCTTCGCAGCTGACCATGATGCACACCACGAACGGTGACATCGAAGGCATTCTGACCTGCAACGAATGTAAACGCTTCACGCTGACCGTGCCGGCAGAAAAACTCGGCCTGGCGGGCAGTTGGCTTGTGGGGCTTTCGAGCGCGTTCATTTACTACGATCCTGACCTCACCCAAAGAATTCCAGGTCCTGTCTCGATCCTGAGGGCCGACCCGGTTTGGGTAAAACCTGATAATGAAAGGGTTGATCTGCGCAAACCTTACTTCGTTGGTATGCCCAAAGATGTAACTCTGCCCGGACTGCCTGAATTTGCCTGGGTGGAGCCCGAAGAAGAAGGGCTAAAACACACCCCATTATTCGAGAATCATGTGACATTGGGCGCGAAAATGAGCGGATTTGCGGGCTGGGAGATGCCGCTATGGTATTCTTCCGTCCTCCAGGAACATCTCGCCACGCGCAACGCGGCTGGCTTGTTTGATGTGACACACATGGGCGTTTTCCAGGCTGAAGGTCCGGATGCCGCGGTATTCCTGGATGTAGTCTGCGGCAACGACACCATGTCCCTCAAGATTGGTGATTCCCTCTACACGCATTTCATGGATCCACATGCTAATGTGATCGATGATCTGCTGGTATATCGCCGTGATACCGATAAATACCTGGTGGTGGTCAATGCCGCCAATGAGGCCAAGGACTGGGCATGGCTGAACGCTGTTCGCAACGGTGATGTAATGGTGGACCCGGACCGTCCCTGGGTGCGCGCGCCTGGGCGTAAAGTGACTCTGCGCAACCTCAAAGACCCCAAGGAAGGTGAAGACCAGCTGGTTGATATTGCCCTTCAAGGTCCGCTCAGCCGCGAAATTTTGCTCAAACTGGCAGAGCCCGCCGAACAACGCCGCATCCGCCGCTTGAACCGCACCCAACTTTGCGAAGCCGTTTTGGATGGCATGCACGTGGTTGTTTCGCGCACCGGCTACACCGGCGAACCGATGTGCTTTGAGCTTTTCGTCCATCCGGATGACGCAGTCAAACTTTGGAACGCACTTCTGGAAGCTGGCAAACCGCTCGGACTTGAGCCTTGTGGGCTTGGAGCTCGCGATTCATTGCGTACCGAAGCGGGTTTACCCCTTTACGGGCATGAAATGGGAGGCGATCTAAACCTGACCATCAGCGAAGCAGGCTTCCTGCCCTTCCTGAAACTCAACTCTGCCTGGTTTATCGGCAGAA
>CAYSVX010000006.1:0-48924 GCA_964434665.1 uncultured Anaerolineaceae bacterium | reverse complement strand
AGGTGCCATCCTCGTTCTTCATCCAGTACATCACGTTGAGCGGATAATTCTTGCGAATGGTGTCAATGACCGCGTTGCGTTTTTCGGTGTCATAAACAAACTCTCGCTGATACTTTGGACGGATGTTGAGCTTGCCGTTGTAGCCCATTACGCCTTCCTCGTCGTTATCCACATAGTTCTCCGCCACATCGCGGATGGTGATTTCTTTCAAATCAATATTCATTCTGCAACCCCTTGCGTTTGATTATGATTCTGGCATAAGGTGCCTTCCCATTTAAAACCATACCTACAAATGACTTATGTTGATCATCAAGGTATGTAGGTTTGCCTTTTATAAAGATTGGATCGTTATCTCTTTTGTCATTTGCTAAACCGACTATTTCAAACTGATCCGGATTGTACCTATCCAGGAAGGTAATCGGCACGCCCATGACTCCTTGATAGTCGTAAGGGATATCAGCAACTTTGTCGACATTGATGGCGTCGTAGTTGTCATAATGGGGGTAGAGCTTTGGATCATATTGACGGTAAAGAGTCAAGTTTTCATGACGTTTTGGGAAATCCAAATTAGTATACCAACCCACATTACGGAACTTTACCAAACCCGTGTTGGGGTTATATACTCCGTCAGCCCACTCACGGGCATATTGTGAAGGGATCATGAAGAAGGCGTTCCCATTTGAAAATCCATTGCCAAGCCAAAGTTTGTTTTCCTTGATCAATCGAAAAATATCTTTATAGGTGACGGCATTTTTGCTGCCTATGATGATGAACTTCTTATCATATTCGACCAGTTGGGTTACATACTCTCTGAAGAGCGAGAAGGGCGGGTTGGTGACCACGATATCGGCTTCCTTAAGCAGTTCGATGCATTCCTGCGAGCGAAAATCACCGTCGCCTTCCAACAAACTGAGCGTGTTGCGTTGGTTTTTCAATAGATATTCCACGTCTGCCAAGTCAATAGCTTGGTTACCATCCTCATCGTGGACTTCGCTGATCTCCATTTTGTAAGGTTTTTTGCCCTCACCCTGCCTGATGCCCAAACCCTGCACTTCAAAAAGCGGAAGCTGTCCTTCTGCAATTGGCGAGTCTACATAACTGGTGGCGGTCAATTTTGCCAGACCCAGGTGATTGAAGTTCATGGCGAAATACTTGAAAAAATTACTCTCGAAAGGGTCATCGCAGTTGCAGAGGATCTTCTTGCCTTTGAAATGCTCTTTGTAATGCCTGAGCTCTGCCTCGATATCCGGAAGCTGGGTGTAAAACTCGTCCGCTTTTGCTTTCGCCGCCCTCTTCAAACTCGCGTTCTTGCTCTCCATGCCTTCCCTTTCTGCCTGGTTGCTACAATGCTCTCCATTATACATCTTCCGCACACGGGCAAAGGTTTTCTGCATCCCTTTTACGAATCCGGGCTACAAAAAAGACGGCAGCAAAGATGTTCCTGCTTGCAAAAATAGAACAAATGTGCTATTATTTACCCGTGTGATTGTATTTGCGATCCAGCACATTAACAAAATAGGTATTTGCAGCCAAACCGCCCTGTTGTAGATGAATTGCATTCAAACTACCTTTCTGCGCCATCAAAAATCATTGCAATTCCTGCAATTCTTGCAATTTGTTTTCTCAGCGTGCCTTATTGGGGAACCCGTGGCAAGTGACCGTCGAAGATCCCAGCACGAAGTGCGTGTGGAAAGGTCTCCGGTTTTTTCAGCAATACTGCCTTTCTGTGCCATCAAAAAACGGTGTAAATAGTGTAAAAAGTGTAAAAACCCTGGCACATGACCGTCGAAGATCCCACCACGAAGTGCGTGTGGATAGGTCTCCAGTTTTTCCAGCAATTCTACCTTTCTGTGCCATCAAAAAACAGCTGAAATAGCGGAAAAAGTGGAAAAACCCTGGCATAAAACCATCACAGCCGTCATGACCGTTTCACGGAAGTGTACCTTTCGGGTAGCTTGCCCTCAAACGAAAGGAAATAACATATCAACACTGCCCGGTTTCCTGTATAATTTACCAATCCACAAACAATGCGAGGTAATTATGGCGCCAATACTCGAAGTGCGCGATCTGGTCAAAAAGTATGATGATTTCACCGCGGTCAATGGGATCTCCTTCAGCGTAGACGAAGGCGAGATCTTCAGCCTGCTGGGTCCCAACGGCGCGGGCAAAACCACCACCATCTCGGTCATCTCCACCCTCTTTGCCCCCACCAGCGGAGATGCCAGCGTCTGCGGTTTTTCCGTCCTCAAAGACCCGATGGAAGTCAAACGCTGCATCGGGGTGGTGCCGCAGGAACTGGCGCTCTACGAGGACCTGACTGCCCTTGAGAACCTGCAGTTCTGGGGGAAGATGTACGGGATGAGCGGCAAAGCGCTCTCAGACCGCATCGCCGAAGTCCTCGAACAGATCGGCCTGACAGACAAAGCCAAACAGCGCGTCAAGACCTATTCCGGCGGGATGAAAAGGCGCGTGAATATCGGCATCGGGCTGTTGCACAAACCCAAACTGCTCTTCATGGACGAGCCCACGGTCGGCATCGACCCGCAGTCGCGCCGGGCTATCCTCGATTCGGTCAAAGAGCTCAACCGCCAGGGCATGACCATCCTCTACACCACCCATTACATGGAAGAAGCCCAGGAACTCTCCGACCGGGTCGGGATCATCGACCACGGCGAACTGATCGCCCTCGGCACCCAGGAAGAACTCACCCGGCAGGTGGGCGAAACCGACACGCTGGTGCTTCACATCGCCGAGAACGAAGACCCGCAGCCCCTGGTGGACCGCCTGCAGACCCTCGATGGCGTACGCCGGGCTAACGTCATCGATCACGAGATTTCCATCATAACCCAATCGGCGCAGGAATTGATCGCCCCGGCTATCCGCACTGCCGAAGCGATGGGGATCAAAATCTTCTCGATGGACATCCGCGAACCAAACCTCGAAGCGGTCTTTCTGCACCTGACCGGGCGCGCCCTGCGCGATTGAGGCAGCGATGCGGAAACTGCTCACGATTGCTCTCAAAGACCTCAAACTGATTTTTCGCGACCCGGCAGCCCTGATCCTGATGCTGCTGGCGCCCTTCCTGATCACCCTGGGCATGGGCTTGATTACCGGACGTTTTTCGGGGAGCGCCACCTCGGGCATCAGCAACATTCATGTGGCGATCGTTAATCAGGACGAAGGTGAACTGGGCAAAGCGCTGGAGGCTGTCTTCACGTCCGAAGATCTCACTGACCTCGTTGAACCTGCCATTCTCACCACGCTTGACGAAACCCGTCAGTTGGTCGAGACCGATCAGGCTTCAGCTGCCATCATTATTCCGCAAGGTTTCAGCGCGTCCATCATTCCGGATGCACTCGACGGCACCATCGGGGAACCGATCCAGATTGCTTTCATCGCCAACCCCAACGCTCCCACCAGTGCCGGCATTCTGCGCTCCATCCTGGACGCTTTCCTGACCCAGGTGGAAGTCGGCAGGATCGGTGCCGAAGTGACTCTGAGCCAGATTGCCCAGACCGGCAAGCTCACCCCTGAGCTGGCAGCCCAGCTGGGTGAGGCTTTGGGCACGCAGCTCGCGCAGCAATCCGCGCAGGCGCAGCCCATCCAGCTGGACAACACCACCACCAGCGGGGCAGCAGTGAGGTTTGACCTGCTGATGTACTTCGCCCCCGGCATGGCGCTGATGTTCCTGATGTTCGCGGTCACTTACGGCGGGCGCTCTCTTTTGCTGGAGAACCGCACAGGCACCCTGCCGCGCATGCTGCAGACCCCTACGGCACCGGCGCAGATCCTGGGAGGCAAGGTGTTGGGCATTTTCCTGACCGCCATCGCCCAGCTTACCATCCTGATCGGCGGCACCAGCCTGCTCTTCCGCCTGGATTGGGGGGAACCCCTGGGCGTTGTTTTGCTGATCCTGGCGGCCGCCTTTGCCGCCAGCGGCTGGGGTTCGTTTATTGCCACCCTTTTCAAGACCCCAGCGCAAGTTGCCAACTTCGGCTCGATCATCATGTTGGTGTTTGGCTTGCTGGGGGGCAGCTTCTTTGATATGAGCCTGCTGCCGGGGTGGGTTTCCACCATCAGCAAGGTCACGCCCAATGCCTGGGGCTTGCAGGGCTTCACCACCCTCGCCGGCGGCGGAACGCTAAGCAGTATTGGCGAACCGCTCCTGGCGCTGGTGCTGATGGGAATCATCCTCTTTGTTGCCGCTTCCTTCTGGATGCGCCGGCGCGGATTAGCGGGAAAGTGAGGGCTTCACCATGCAAAAAATGATTGCTATTGTTCTGAAGGACCTGCGCATCCGTTTTGGCAACCCGGTGGAATGGCTCTTTTTCCTGATCTTGCCCATCTTTTTCAGCTTCATTATTGGCGGGGGCACCGGCGGACCCACGGATAGCCGTGTCGGTTTCTATGTGGTCGACGAAGCCCAAACCAGCCTTTCCGCCAGCCTGATCGACACCCTGAACGCGTCCACCTCGGTGCGTCCGGTGCTCAAGGAGAGGCAGACTGCGCTGGAGGACCTGGACGAACGCGACGTGGCTGCCGTGCTGCTGCTTCCGGCCGACTTGGATTGGGACGACCTTGGCCAAGAGTTGCAAAGCATCGAACTGCGCCAGCTCCCCGGCAGCACCAATGCTCTCGTGGTGCAGCAGGGCGTGCAGGCTGCCATCGGAGAGGTGAGCAGCGCGGTGCAGATCGCCAGCTTCAGTACCGAACAGGCTGAGGATTTGGTCGGTTTTGAGGATGAAGCCGGGCGCAGCGCCTGGTTTACGCAAGCCCTCGCGGCAGCCCAAACCGCGCTGCAATCCGCGCCCGACCGCGTGGTGGAAACGATAGCGGACGTGCCCGATCCGATAGAATACGACCCCAACACCAATAGTTCCATCGGGCAGATGATCACCTGGGTGTTCATTCCGCTCATCGGGCTTTCCGCAATGCTGGCGTATGAGCGCCAGATTGGCACGCTGCGGCGCTTGCTCACCAGCCCCACCAGCCGGGCAGTCTACCTGGGCGGCACGATCATTGGAATGGTGCTCACCGCCCTGCTGCAGATGACCATCCTGGTGGCTTTCGGGAGATATGTACTGCAAGTCAACTGGGGTAATTCCGTCCTGGCGATTGCGATGATGCTGGTCTCGTCTTCGCTGGCAGCCGCGGCTCTGGGCACCATGCTTGGGACCATTGTTAAAACTGAATCGCAGGCCAACGGTCTGAGCATTATGGTCGGGATGGTGATGGCCATGCTGGGCGGATGCTGGTACCCGCTCGAGCTGTTCCCGCAGGCAGTACAGAATGCGGTGCGCGTGCTGCCCACCACCTGGACGATGCAGGGTATGCTGGATATCGCCCTGCGCGGGCAGGGACCTGAGGGCGTGGTGTTGGAGATGGCAGTGCTGTTTGGCTTCGCGCTGGTCTTTTTTGTGGTGGGTATCTGGCGGTTTAAGTACGAATAGGTGGGTATTTTTTCGTAGGCCGGACATCTTGCCCTTTGGCTATTGCGTCGTTCAATCCGGAAAAGTCGGATGTTTTTGTTTGCCGAATTCCTCAGCCTGCCCTGTGTCTTTCTTACGGAGTTGATTTCGGCTTGGTCTTTTGCTGGGAACATTTTTTACCGTCATTTGTAACGTCAGGTTCAACTGCAGAACCTGACCTACATAAGCATCTCTTTTTTACAATAGACCAAAAAGTCAGACCTATCCGGTTTTTACCCTCACTCCTAACAAGCATCCGCGTAGGTCAGGTTGCGTTTCTCAACCTGACATCACGAACCTCAGCATGTAACATTTTTTTGATTTTGACTGAGCTCATCTACGGTGGGAGCCAGTTCGGCGCTGGCACACAGTGCAGACAGACAGCCCCACTGGGAAGCTTAAAATATTGCCATCCTTGTTCTTTCATGGTCTCCGGACCATGAAAGGCATCTGACCGTCAGGTCTCCGATTTTTACCGATACAAAGCCAGGGGGACCTTTCCACAAGCACATCGTGCTGGGATCTTCTACGGTCAAAGGCTGTGCTCGGCCTGTGCCCAAAACGAAGTGGAGGGTATCTGGAAACCGCCACAATCATAAGCTTCTACCCTTTTCTCTTCACAGCCATCAGCGTAATGTCATCGAACTGTTCAACCCCTCCGGCGAACTGCTGCGCCTTATCGACCAACTGATTCAAGAGCTCTGAACAACCGCCAGGGTATCCACGAACCAATCCCTCCAGGCGCTGCCTTCCGAAGGTGCTGTTGTCGCCATTCATGGTATCGGTGATTCCGTCGGTATACGCCAAAAGCAAATCCTCCTTTTCCAAGAAGATCTCCCCGACGGCAAAGTCAATCCCCTTGAAGATCCCAATCGCAGGGTTGGTTGGCTTAAGCTCGATAAGCGATCCGTTCGTCCGAAGTAAAAGTGGTGGTTCATTCCCACAATTCATATAGGTCATCCTGCCATTCTTGAGATCGATCAATCCAATAAACAAGGTGGCAAATTTTGCATCTTCATGTGTCTCCATCACGTAGTTATTTGCACACGAGACCGCGTGCTTAAGGCGTTCAGCAGCTAAATCCACCTGCCCATCATGGGGAGGAGCAAAATAATTGGTTGTTGCTGCCGCGCGGATCAGGCTGCGGTACAAAGTCATGAAAAGAGCCGCGCCTATTCCCTTTCCGCAGACATCCCCCACATTGAAAACCAACTGATCACCGGGGAGCATAAATGCATCATAAAAATCTCCGGCGACCTCTCGCGCCGCATTGAAATACGCGGCAATTTCCCAGCCCTCCGGAGAGGGCAGTTGCAGCGGAAGAAAGCTCATTTGGATTTCTCTGGCGATTTCCATTTCCCGCTCAAGACTCTTCAAATAGATTGTGCGCAGATCGTTCAGGCGCTTCTTCTCGAGGCTGGAGGAGACGCGTGCTTGCAAAAGGGTGGGTTCAAAGGGTTTTGGAAGGTAGTCTTCAGCTCCCATTTGAACACCCCTCACCACACTCCGTAAGTCATTACTTGCCGAGATGATCACCACGGGAATGTCTCTCGTCGAGACTTCCGCTTTGAGTTGGCTGAGCACAGCAAACCCGTCCATCACCGGCATCATGATATCCAGCAAGACCAGATCCGGAGCCGCAGCTTTCACCTTCTCAAGCGCTTCCTGCCCATCATTGGCACTGATGATCTCACAGTCCAACCCCTCAAGTTCTTGTTCAAGGTAATCCACATTGAAAGGTTCGTCGTCCACAATCAGGATTTTGGTTAAAGTTTTCATGAGGTCATCCCAAATATTCCTGCAGCTTATTGATCAAAGCGTCCTCGTCGATCGGTTTTGTGAGGTAATCAGAGCACCCAGCCGCAATTGCTTTTTCACTGTCGCTTTTCATAGCGTTGGCTGATAATCCTATAATCGGTAGTAACTTAAAACGCTGGCGGATTTGACGGGCAGCCTCATAACCGTCCATCACAGGCAAAGAAATATCCATCAATATCAAGTCAGGCTTACTTCTCTCCGTGACCAATACGCCCTCAGCACCATCTCTTGCCACAAGCAGGTTGTAGTTTTCTTCCAAAAGCTGGGTAAGCAGGTCAATATTTAGTTCTGTATCTTCAACGATCAGGATGGTTTTCATGTTCACCTCACCAATTCCCTTATACCTACCACCTGTTACTTCATCACTCAAGACAAAGAGGGGAAGATCGCGGATTTCATGGTTTTGTAGGTCATAGGCACAATCAAACTGAAAGTGGACCCCTTTCCCGGTTCAGAGACGACGCTGATGTCTCCTCCAAGCAGTCTTGCCAGGTTGCGGCTGATGCTCAATCCTAATCCAGTCCCACCATACTGTCGGGTTGTGCTGTTGTCCGCCTGTTGGAACTCTTTGAAAATTCGCGGCATAGCTTCAGGGCTGATTCCTATGCCAGTATCTTTCACGTCGATGCGCAGTTGATCTTCTGCCTCGCGGCTGGCTGATACCAGGATGTGCCCCTCAGGGGTGAACTTGGCCGCGTTGCTCAATAGGTTGAGCACAATTTGTCGAATCTTATCCTGGTCCGAGAAAATCACATCGAGGTCCGGATCTATCTGTTTTTCCAGCTTCACCTTTGGTTTGATCATTGGAGTGGTCGTGTTGACACATAGATCAATCAGCGGGGCAATCCTGAAGTTGGATGCCAACACGTCCATTCGCCCAGCTTCGATCTTGGCAATGTCCAGGGTGGTATTGATCAGCCCAAGTAAATGTTCAGCACTGACGAGCACCTTCTCCAGGTTTTCGATCTGCTTTTCTGGCAGCAATCCTTCTGCTTTTCGGTGCACAATACGCGTGAAACCAATGATGGCATTGAGGGGTGTGCGCAGTTCATGGCTCATATTGGCCAGGAAAGCGCTCTTGGCTTTGTTTGCTTTTTCCGCCTCTGCCCGGGCAAGCATGGCTTCGCTGTAAAGCTGGGCGTTGTGCATCACAGTGCCAACGTTGGTGGCAATTGTGCTCAAAAGATGGGCATCCGCCTCTGTAAACAATTCCTCTTTCGTGGTGCTTTGCACACTGATCACACCCATCGGCTTTCCGCTGACAAAGATGGGCACGCCCAGGTAAGATTGCGATTGCCTGCCGACTTGTGTCGCGCCAATTTCGATCCTTTTCTGACTCAAATCCTTGTTGATCAGCAGCACTTTCCCGGATTCGATCACCTTGCTGGTGAAACCTTCTCCTATCTTGATCGGGGGCTGAAGTTCGCCATAAGCATATGGGAAATTGATCATTCCCGCTGCCTCATCGACCACAGCCACATAGGCGATATCGCCTTTGAAGACCGACACAATCTGCTCCCCCACGAGTTGGATCAATCCATTCAGGTCAAGTTCTTTTACGAGCGCTTAGCTGACAGCATTCAAAGCTGCCAACTCGTTCGCCCTTTGTTCTGTCTCGCTGAGCAACCGCTGAGTCTCATCAAATAGACGGGCGCTTTCCAGTGCCAGGCTCATGCTGTTCGCCAGGGTCGTGAGCAGGCGGAGGTCGTTGTCCGTAAACGCGTCGTGATATTCCACGTTTTGCAGGCTCACATAGCCTGTCACAGTTGAGCCGGAGATCAATGGAACAAACATGACAGACATTGGTACTTCAGTTCCCCGCAGCACCTCGCTGCTGGTTTGTTTCATTTTGTCATCTGTAACATGGTTATCGAAGTAAGGCTTGCCAGTATCAACCAAATACTGTCGAATTTTGTCATAAGGTCTGAGCGGCAGATTTTCGATGTAGTTCCCCTTCTCGAACGCGTACCACATTTTTTCCATCTGAATTTCCGGATCAAACGAACCGAGGATTACACATTGCGCATTAAATTTTTGGCGTACATTTTCGCCGACCAGCCTGTAGATACCTTCGATATCCAAATGATGGGAAAGGCCTTCCTGTACACTGTTGATGATCGTGAGTTCCGTTGCGCGCTGCTCCGTTTCCTTGAGCAGCCGTTGAGTCTCATCAAACAAACGCGCATTTTCTATCGCTGTGCTGATGGCGGATGAAAGCGTTTGCAGGAAACGCTTGTGACCTTCATTAAAAGCTCGCTGTTCGTACGAAGCCAGGAAAACAACCCCAAGTGGGCGGTCGTTGTTGATGATCGGTACTCCCAACCAGGACTGGGAAATTGTGCCGGAACCTTGCTCCACTACTTCCGGCGGAAAATAAGCTCCACTTGCAATCTCTTCCTCCAAATTGTTCAATAACAAAGGCTTGCCAGTGGTGATGACCTGGGAAGATAATCCGACGCCTAAGGGGAATGGCTCCACATTTTCAATCAACCCTCCCTCATTCTTGTCAAATTCATAATAGCTCGTTATCATATTTTGCTTTACGTCAAGCAGCATGACGGCAGTAGCGTCAGCATCGAAAATTCTTTGCAGATTTTCACCCACAACCCGGGTGACTGTTTTCAAATCCAAACTTTTCCCAATAGCTTCAGCCACACTGTAAAGAATCGCTTGCTCATTTGCTCTTTGTCTTTCCAATTCTGCCGTCCTGAAGCGTGAAAGCGCTGTTGCGATATGCTGCGCCACAAAAGCCAGGATTTCATCATCCTTCTCTGTATATTGAATGTTCTTGTCGTAGCTTTGGATGTAGATCGCCCCGATCACTTTGCCGTTATCGAGTAGCGGAGCGCCTATGCCGTCCTCGTTTGGCGGACCTTTAAGCACATATTCACCTGTTGCTCGCGCAGCCAGGAATTCCTCCTGGCCGTGTTTGATTGTTTTCCCTGTGCGAATGATGAAGCTGGTCAGGTTGCGCTCACTACCCATCGGACGAGTTGGAAAGTTGTCGTCGATTTCATCAACATGGTATGGGTAGCTCAGCAGATCCGTTGTTTCATCATATAGCGCAATGAACAGATTGTTCGCGTACATCAACTTACCCACGATCGCATGGATGCGGGTAAAAAATTCCTTCATACTATGAGAACTATTGGTAGCTTCGGCGATTTCATAAAGCGCAGTTTGGATTTTGTTGCTCTGTACGAGTTCACTGGTTCTGTCTTTCACTTGCTGGTCCAGCTGCAGATTCTGTTCTTCCAGCTGGCTTTGAGCACGCACTAGTTCTGAGTGCTTTTGACGTTCGCTGATTATCACCGACTCCTGGAGACGGAAAAACAGCAGCAGAAGGGTTTCAGCGATCACGATGATCATCAACACCGTAGACAGTGCCAACTAGGTTGAAAGACTGCCTGACCCCACCGGGTCTGGTGTTGGCACCAGGGTCCCTCTTACAATCAGCACTGAAAAGAATGACAAAACGAGAATGGAAATAATGGTAATCAGGAGGCTGGGACGTTTGCCAACCAACAGGAGTGTCATGATCGAGATCAGCAAAAAATAAAGCGGACCCATCCCCCGGATCCCCGTTTGAGCCACATTTACGACTGCCGCCACATAGGCTATCCCCAAGAGGGCGCAAACGCGGATCCAATAGTTGATCTTTTTAAAGATAGCCAGGAAAACCAGCATCAACCACACTACAGCCAGGACATAAGTTAAGGGATTATTGCCCGGGGTTTTACCTTCAACGATTAGGACAGCTGCAACAGCCGGCGCAGAGGCAACTACCATGACCACCAAAAAAATATTCAGTATCCTTGTGCGCCAGCTATGCAACACACTTGAGACGGCTTGAAGTTTTATTTTGTCCATATTCAATTCCCAGAAAGGTGTCGAGAAGAGGAGTTAATTTATTATACGGCATCCACCAAATTGTTTTACGTTTGGTAAGTTGAATCGTTTCCATGCAAAATTCCGTTCGCGCCGGTCTCTTGCGAAGCACCTCCAGCGCTGAAAGCGCGTGTGGGCATACCGCGCGTGGGATTTGACCTTTAGGTCTCAATTTCAAATAAAGGAAATATCCGACACTTGCGGTCAACTGGACTTGCTCTGCCAACGGACTAGCATAATCCAATAATTCAAAAAGTTTTACAATTAATGCGTTTACCACAACGATCAATTAACCTGCATTTCTCCTGTCCTTAGCTGACGGAAAGGATTGCCATGACCACACAATATCGCGATTTGGATCTACCGAACGATTTTGCCCCTCTTGCCAGGCTGTTCACCGTCGAGATGCAAGACCCCACCACCGAAAACGGCTTGCGGGAGGATTACGAAAAGCACCAGGACAGAATCCTGTGCCTGCGGATTGCCTCCTCAGAGCAAGGGGAAGTGCAAGGCTTCAACTGGATCACGCGCGACAGGAATGACGGGCAGCGAGCATATTTCTACGTGGTGGTTTCCCGTGAGCATCGCCATCAAGGTATCGGCAGCAGCCTTTACCAGGAGATAGAAGAGGTCTCCCTTGCTTCGGCCATCCGCGAGCTGCGGGCAACCTTCCCCGACACGCTGCCCGAATCGCGCGCGTTTGCTGAGAACCGCGGCTTCACCCTAATCTCTCACAGCATCGGCATGCGGCTGGAGCTTGAAAGGCTCAATCTGCAGCCTTTCCTGGACCTGGCAACCGAACTCGAAGGGCAAGGTTTCGAATTCACCTCCATGGAAGCCCTGGGAAACACCGTAGCTGACCAACAGAAGCTCTACCTGCTCAACGACGTCACATCCAGCCAGACTATGGGGTTCGAAGGGGAGCACTCATGGAGTTCTTTTGAGGATTTTCAACAGTCGGTCTGCCAGTCGGACTGGTATAACCCAGCCGGGCAGATGGTCGTGATCGAGAAAGCCACCGGCAAATGGGTGGCGATGAGCGCCATCACCCGCTTTGAGGGGCAGGAGGAGGCCTACAACCTGTTCACGGGTGTGGATGAGGCTTACCGTGGGCGGAAGTTAGCCCAAGCGGTCAAGGCGCAGGCTTTGCTTTTCGCCAGAGATGTTCTGGGCGTCAAAGTGGTCCGCACCAATCACAACACGCTTAACGAGCCCATGATCGCCATCGACCGCAAGCTTGGCTACGTCCAGAGCCCTGGATCCCTCTACATGCGCAAATACCTGGTTTAAAATCAAACACTCACAACCTGAATTCTCTGTGTCACCATCCAGATGTTCTTTTGGCAGTGAGTGTTTGTCTGTACTAATGAGCAGTTCGCCCGTCAGCAGGACTTAGAGATCATCATCGATGAAGGGCATTCAGCGACTTAGTCCAGTGCTAAATACTTTCGCTAATGTCCTTACCTGGTTACGTCATGGCAATTGATCCGCCAGAATTTGATTTGCTATAACATTTAACGCATCTAATTCTGTCTGAACATCCAAGTTTGTATCAAACATCAGACTGGCCATCGTCCCTACGATCTCGTTTCGAACAAAATCATAACCTGGCACGGATGGTTCAGCCATGCCGTACTGAAGCAGGTTAAAAGCTTCCATGTAAATCGGGTTTTCAGCGAAGTAATCTGCAAGTCCTGCGGCTGTGCTGGCTCTTGTTGGGAAATAACTTGATGCAGATGCCCAAATCACCTGAGAATCTGTGTTGGTCAGGTGCTTTAAGAAAAGCCAGGCTGAAAGTTGTCGTTCTCTCGTACTTTTGGGGATGGCAACAGTAGGCCCATACACATTTGGTCTTGGGGATGCTGTGGTTGCTGGTACAGCCTTCACTGACCAATCGTGGCCAGCTCCATTTTCAACAGCAGCTTCGTAATAGGGAATGCCGGAACTGGAGCTAACCGCGAACAGTAAAGTTCCGTTACCAAAGGCGGTCTGATCGCCGTAGTTTTCAGAAACCACAGTAGCGCAGCCATCAGCAAACAGGTTCTGAAGCAATTCCATTGCTGCAACAGCAGCAGGGCTATTTAATGTATATTGGTTGGTGGATTTGTCGAAAACATCTCCACCAAAAGCGAAGGTCCAGCTGGCAAAACGCGAGGCGTCCATGCTAAGCTGATAACCCATTGATCCCTCAGCTGTTGCTCCACTGAAAGGATTTGCAGCTGCCGCGCATGCCATTGCTTGAAATTCAGCTGGTGTCGCGGGAGGACCAGAAAAGCCAAGCTCGGTTAACCAGCTTTGATTGTAAAAGAGCAATTCCATTGACTTGTTAGGTGAAATCCCCAATCGATCAAAATCAAACAGCGAGAATACATCCTGTTCCAGAACTCCTGGGAAGAAATCCGCCTGATCTTCAGGAGGCAAACCATGCGTTTGATGGTTAAAAAGTTCATCCAGGTTGAACATGGCATCTTCAAGATGATAAGTCGCCAGATGGTTTGGGTATCCACTGACCAAGTCGGGAACTCCCAGAGTGTTCAGGAGAGGTAACATTTTGTTGAAGATTTCGGAGTAACCGCCAGCATATTCGGCGGTCACAGTGATACCATAGCCATTGTTGGCATTGAAACTGTCCACGATCTGTTGGAGGGCTGCCAACCGGGCTGTTCCTGTATGTTGATGCCACCAAACAATTTGCTGAGCTGGTATAACTCCAGCCCAAGGGTCAGGTGCAGGGTCAGGCTTTCTTGTGAGAGGCAAGTAAACTCGATAAGGCAATTCTTGAGCTAATTTATTCTCTGATTCTATGGCGAGTAATCTATCCTCTGGAATTTCAGCAGCTTGGGCAATTGGGATATACGACAATCCTGAAAGTACCAAAAATAAAACCATTAAGCAAATTACAATCTTGCGAACCATATACCCTCCATTTTTTTCGATTTGACCGTGTCTTGATTGTGTAATTTGGTAATTATAAGCGAAATCAGTACCAAAATTCTGGCTAAACGATTAAGATCTATCAAGCAAAATAATGGGACCAGCTGTTTTTTGCCATTAATAGCTTTAAAGAGATTACCCTTGGTATTCTTGAATATTCTGTCATTGCGACATATAATTTGTGTATCCACAATTTCAAGAAGGGGTTTATATTGTACAGAATATTGCCTCTCATAGTTACAAGATTTAAGCTGTCTGCCCACTCTACGGAAATCCTTAACTGTGTCGACTAATTTTCCGAAGAAAGGGGTCGAGTTGTTGCGTGTTTTTTCTGTTGATTACTATGTAATTCAATCAAAAAAAGGAGACTGATATGTTCAAAAGATATTCAAGGATTTTATCGTTTCTTCTGGTAAGTTGTTTACTAACTGTCACATTTGTTAGCTCGACCGCGCCGACTTCTGCCAATTATCCAACCTTTGTCCCTAACAATCAATTCATCTCAGCAGAAATTGATTTAGGTGGTGACACGCTGGACCCAGCCCTGGCTTATAACTCGGCATCAAGCCATATTATTTCCCAAATTTATGAACCGCTGATCACCTATAACCGTGAGAGGACTGATGTTTTCGTCCCACAGCTGGCCACCTCGTGGGAAATTTCAGCTGACGGTGCTGATTACACCTTTCATATTCGCCCGGGTGTCACTTTTCACGAAGGTCAAAGCCTGACAGCTGAAGATGTGGCATATACCTTTCAGCGCGGCATCCTTCAGGGAGGTTATGCTTCTCCGCAATGGCTGCTGGCAGAACCGTTTTTAGGGGTTGATGACATCACCGGGATCGTAGATGGTTATGCTTCGGCTGATGACCGTGACGCGTTGAAATCGAACCCTCCTGAGGTTCTCATCGCAGCCTGTGAGACTGTGAAATCCAAAATTGTGGCTGATGATGAGGCCGGAACAGTTACGATGCACCTCGCACAGCCCTGGTCTCCCTTCCTGGTCACGTTAACTGGATCCTGGGGGTCCATTCTTGACCAGGAATGGGTTGTATCTCAAGGCGGTTGGGATGGCAGCTGTGAAACCTGGCAGAATTACTATGCCATGACCAGCGATGAAGATCCACTTTCATTAATCGCTAATGGAACCGGACCTTTCAGCCTGGCAAGCTGGATACCAGATGATGAGCTCCGGTTGGCAAAAAACCTAAACTATTGGCGAACGACACCGATGTGGACCGGTGGACCCAGTGGAACGGCATATTTTGACGAAGTGATTCTCAAGTATGTGCCTCTTAATGCTGACCGGGTCGCGATGTTGACCAGTGGCACGGTGGACTCAGCTTATGTCATACGATCAAGTGAAGCGACTTTGGATCTATTCACGCGTGTGCGCTACAACGCGGATGGCAGTTTCAAGAGCATGGGTGTGGAAGATGGTATTTTGGCTGCCTATGACGATCGACCAGGAGGCACAGCCGATGTGGGACTTCTAAACTTTTCGATTGATGCTGATTCGCCTTACATCGGCACAGGAACCTGGGGAACAGGCATCCCGGTGGATTTCTTTAGTGACATTCACATCCGTAGGGCTATTAACTATGTGTTTAATTGGGACGAATTCATCCAGCAGGTTTATGCTGGCAAGGCAATCCAGACGTATGGTCCTATCATCAAAGGCGTAATGGGTTACCGGGATGATCAACCTCACTTTACATACGATCTAACCAAAGCCGCTGAGGAGATGGCTCTGGCTTTTGATGGAGCGGCTGCAGCCAACGGTTTTAGCTTTGGATGTGCATACAACGAAGGGAATACTTATCGTCGTGTATTATGTGAATTGTTAAAATCAGGCTTTGAGTCGTTGGACCCAAAGTATCACGTCGATGTCATCATGCTGTCATGGTCTGATTACCTTAATGCTCAATATGGAAATAAACTACCAGTTTTTACTGCTGGCTGGGGGCAGGACATCCCGCATCCGCACAACTGGGTGGTTCCGTATCTAGTTGGAACCTATGGATCCCGTCAGCATTTTCCACAGGCGATAAAGGACAAATATGAAGAAAAAATTGATAACTGTTTAGGTTTGGTCGATGATGTGGCTGCACGTGCTTGCTATGAAGACATCCAACTCAACACTTACCAAGATGCCCTGGCAATTTACCTATTGCAGGGGACAAGCAGCCTGTATCTCAACGCAACGGTCAAAGGTTATTATTACAACCCTGGACAATATGGGTTAAATTATTATGCCCTAAGTAAGTCGATACTCGTTCCGCCTGGTGCGCCAACAACGATAACGGTTATTGATGATTATTCAAACAAGGTTGAGTTCACTATTCCCGCCGGATCTGTTACGGAAAATGTTCAACTGGTTGTTCTTCCAAACGTATCTGTTCTGCCTTTGGGTGGAGATCTGATGTCTTCAGGCTTGGGCTTCGACATCCAGGGATACCGTGAGAGCGATGGCAGTCCGGTTGACCTGACCTTCGACCCGCCGCTCCCGATCACGATCACCTACATAAACCTACCAATTATTGAAAACACGCTGCAGCTATATTATTGGGATGGAACCAGTTGGGAGAATGCTGCTTGTGGCGATGTTGTCCAGGACCTGGAGATGAATACGATCACCGTGCCTGTCTGCCATTTCAGTCAATTTCAGTTAGGTGGCGAGACCCTTCGCAGCTACCTGCCCACGATTAAAAGATAGGGATCTAGGTCACAGAAGATCCAACTCTGAACAATTAGCCAGACCAAGGACTTATCGACCTTGGTCTGGTTTGTTAACTGAGATTTTCAAGTAGAACTTTTAGGAAGGACGTCAGGATCAATGATCATATTGCCACAATAAATTGGCAATTGTTACAACCACAACTACCCAAAACCCCTGCAAACAGATAAAATACAATGACTGTCATATGATCACGTGACGGCGGAGACAATTTGAAGCGAAAACACACACTTATCTTGCTCGGTTTGGTTCTCCTGCTCAGCCTCAACGCTTGCGGAGGCTTTGCAAAAAGCGACCCGACGGCCACGCCAGTCCCACCCACACCCACCCTTGGTCAGCCCAATGTGGTCATCGTGGACGGCACCCCCCAGGTGGTTGTCGACCCCGTTAATCCAACCCCCACGCCAGACCTGGTCAACCCCAATCCAGTGCGCATCACCGAGTTGGAATATCTCCAGACCGGCACCAAACTGCAAATCACTGCCAAACTCTTCAACACCCTCACAGACGCAATCCTGCGGGATGTGCAGGTGGAGGTGCTGGCGCTGGATGCAAGCGGCACGCGCCTTGCCCGCGAAGTCCGCACCGTACGCTACATCTTCCCCCGCGAAACGACCGGCTTGGTCCAGACGTTCGAACTCCTCCCCGGGCTGCAGACTGCAACTGTGGAAGTGCGGGTTAAAGAAGGGATCAAAGACCGCCAGCTGCGCTATTCCCAGCCGCTGGTCGTGAAGAACACCGGTTGGGTGGAGGCTGCTGACGGGTTCAGGCTGACAGGCTGGATCAACAATTCGGACCCTTACACGTATTCAAAGGTTGAGCTCAACGCGATTGCTTACAACGCCACCGGATTGATCATCGGCGGTGGACGCGGCATGATCGATTTTGTGCCCGAAAAAGACCGCACGGGCGTATCCATCCTGGCAGACATCAAGGCGGACCAGGAGATCGCGCTGGTTGAGATCTACCCCTGGATCACGGCACAATCCGCCTCCCTGGAAGGCGGCACCTGGTGGGAGAACATCGAAGTCAAACAGTGGAACTTCATCGTTGATGATTATCAGCATGTTAGCGGCGGGGCGCAGCTCAAGAATCTGACCAATCGGCTGCTGACCGAGACGTATTACTTGCTCACAGTCACAGACGCCGCGGATAAGGTTTGCCTGGCGGAGCAAGGCTACATTGACCTGATATGGCCTGAGCAAGAGTTTATGTTTTCGCCCGGTGTGCTTGATCTGCCAGCGGATTGCGTGGCGCAGCAGGTGGATATGATCATCGTGCCTGGTGAGTTCGGGCAGTTCCAGCTTGGTTATGACCCCCTGGAAGCCGGCACACCGGTGATGAGCGATGCCGGCGATTCTGCCAGCGTGAACATCATCAACAATCTAAACGCGGATGTCTCAAACGCGGTTGTTTACATGGTTATTACGGACGTGACTGGAAAGATCGTTGGAGGCGGCTCTATTCAAAGTGGAAGCATCCGTGCCAACAGCTCGGTCACGGTGCAAGTCCCTGTCATTTTTCTTGGAAAACTGGAAGATCTCAAACTAATAGCTTCAGCCAGCCTCCCGCTGGATGTGACGCTTGGAACCCCATAAGAGGAGAATAAAATGTGCGCATTGACCCAACACCCAGAACGGCGTAAGTTTGTCCCGACCCCACTCCAACCAAAAAATCCTGTACCCGCGGATATCGACATTGCCCAGGCGGCAACGCTCAAACCGATCCGCCAGGTGGCGGAAGAAATGGGCTTGGAGGAAAGTGAGCTGGAAC
This sequence comes from uncultured Anaerolineaceae bacterium, assembly GCA_964434665.1. Classification (GTDB taxonomy): domain Bacteria; phylum Chloroflexota; class Anaerolineae; order Anaerolineales; family Anaerolineaceae; genus Mesolinea. The sequence goes on along the minus strand of CAYSVX010000006.1, from coordinate 30,306 downwards.
TCTACGGTGACTACAAGGCGAAGATCAAGCTCGAAGTGCTGGACCGCCTGGCAGACGCGCCCGATGGCAAGTACATCGACGTGACCGCCATCACCCCCACGCCGCTTGGAGAAGGGAAAACGACCACCACGGTCGGGTTGAGCCAGGCGCTCGGCGCGCACCTTGGTAAACGCGTGGTCACCTGCATCCGCCAACCCAGCCAGGGACCGACCTTTGGCATCAAAGGCGGCGCTGCCGGCGGCGGTTATTCCCAGGTGATCCCGATGGAAGACTTCAACCTGCATCTGACCGGCGACATCCATGCCATCACTGCTGCGAACAACCTGCTGGCGGCTGCCATCGACACGCGCATGTTCCACGAATCCACCCAGACGGATGTGGGTCTGTTCAACCGGCTATGCCCAAAGGACAAAAAGGGCAAGCGCCATTTCTCCGTAAGCATGCAGGGACGTCTGAAGAAACTGGGCATTACTGAAACTGATCCTGATTTACTGACCGACGAGCAAAAGGCGCGTTTCGCGCGGTTGGACATCGACCCCGCAACAGTCACATGGCGCAGAGCTGTGGACGTGAACGACCGCATGCTGCGCGGGATCACAGTCGGGCAGGGTGCTGCTGAGAACGGTTTTGAGCTTAAAACGAACTATTACATTAGCGTCGCGAGCGAGCTGATGGCGATCCTGGCGTTGGCAACCAGCCTGAGAGATATGCGCGAACGCATCGCGAACATGGTGATCGGGCAATCCAAGCAGGGCGAGCCAATTACCGCCGATGATCTGGGCGTAGCTGGCGCGCTGACCGTGCTGATGAAGGACACCATCAAGCCGAACCTGATGCAAACCCTCGAAGGCACGCCGGTGCTGGTGCACGCGGGTCCGTTTGCCAACATCGCCCACGGCAATAGCTCGATTATGGCGGACAAGATTGCCTTAAAGCTGGCAGATTTCGTGATCACCGAATCGGGCTTTGGCGCTGACATGGGTATGGAAAAATTCTTCGATATCAAATGCCGCTACTCGGGCAATATCCCCAGCGTAGTGGTTCTGGTGGCGACGGTCAGATCGCTCAAGATGCACGGCGGCGGTCCAAAGGTGACTGCTGGCGCGCCGCTTGCGCCAGAGTACATCGACGAGAACCTTGAGCTGGTCGAAAAAGGCGCGGCGAACTTGTTGGCGCATGCCAGCATCGCGCAGAAATTTGGCGTGCCCGTGGTTGTGGCGGTCAATCGCTTCCCAACGGATACACCTGCTGAGCTCGAATTGGTGCGCAAGATCGCGCTGGGTCATCCTGGCGTGGCAGACGCGGTGGTTGCTGATCATTTCAGCCTGGGTGGGGCTGGTGCAGTCGCGCTGGCGGAGGCGGTCGTGAAAGCATCCGAGAAACCAGCGGACTTCAAATTCCTGTACCCATTGGACATCCCGCTTAAACAAAAGATCGAAACTATCGCGCGCGAAATTTACGGTGCAGACGGGGTGGATTACAGCGAGCTTGCGGAAGCACGCCTTGCGGATTTTACGCGGATGGGTTACGACAAACTTCCCATCTGCATGGCGAAGACCCACCTCTCCCTCAGCCATGACCCCGAACTGAAAGGCGTGCCAAAGGGCTATCGCATCCCGATTCGGGATGTCAGCGCGTCCGTTGGCGCTGGCTTCGTCTATCCCCTTTTGGGCACGATGAGCACTATGCCCGGCCTACCGACACGACCTGCCTACTATGACATCGACATCGACTTTGAGACAGGTAAGATTTTGGGATTGAGTTAAGTTTTGCGCTCAGGAAAACGGCTGGCCAACCAGCCGTTTTTTTTTGGAGTGATCAAGGCTGTACACAGGTAAGCTTTTCCCTATACCAAATTTATATAATCCATTAATGAATTGTGGTTATGATATTCTTTACGAAAGATCAATAACTGCATCTATCAGAAGGTGAATTATGACCAAACAAAACAAACTACGAACGCTTTTCTTTCTTCTGTCAATAATTGTTGTTGGCACAGCCTGTTCCTTGCCGCGGCTGGTTACTTCAATACCGGGACAACCGACTGATATTCCTTCAGCTATAGTTCAAGAAGTGCCCACTACCTTGCCTCCTCAAACTTCGGAGACCATCCTGGTGCCTGAATACGCTGCCCTCGAAGGCAGCCTTGAAGCGCTGTATGAGATGTACAGCCCTGGTGTTGTTTCGCTGCAATATACCTCAGCAGAGGGTTCAGGGCAGGGGACAGGCTTTGTGATCGACAAAGAGGGGCACATCGTTACCAATTACCATGTCGCCAGCGGCATCGATCAGCTCGAAGTGCACTTCTCATCCGGTCTCAAGGTTTACGGCGAAGTGATCGGAACCGACATGGACTCTGACCTGGCGGTCATCAAGGTGGATGTGGATCCGGATGAACTGGTTCCACTGATCCTCGGAGACTCGAATCTGATCAAGGTCGGGCAGACCGTGGTGGCAATCGGCAACCCCTATGGTTTGAGCGGCACGATGACAGTGGGCGTTGTTTCCGCCCGGGGGCGCGTGTTGGATTCGATGCGTCAGACCTCAGCGGGCACGTATTATTCCTCAGGGGACACCATCCAAACCGATGCCCTGATTAACCCGGGCAATTCAGGCGGACCTCTGCTTAATCTGAACGGTGAGGTGATCGGTGTGAACCGGGCAATCCAGACGGCAGGTTTGAGCCTTGGCGGCGATGCCATCAACACCGGTATCGGTTTTGCCATTTCCTCTAACATCGTTCGGAAGGTGGTGCCTTCGTTGATCGAGAAGGGCAGTTATGCCTATCCTTACCTCGGCTTGACCAGTTACTCGAGTATGTCCCTGGCGATGATAGAGGTGCTCGAGCTGCCTCAATCCACTGGCGCTTACGTTTCGTCGGTGGTAGATGGCGGTCCTGCGGACATTGCCGGCATCCGGGGTGGCACAGCGCAAAGCTCGGTGCAGGGGCTCTACAAAGGCGGCGACTTGATCATCGCGGTTGACGGACAGCCGATCAAGGATTTCAGCGAGTTGATGAGCTACATGGTCGTGAACAAGAACCCGGGCGAGACGATCACCTTCACCGTCATCCGTAATGGACAGACGCTGGATGTGGATGTCGTATTGGGCTTCCGCGAGTAGTATTAGAAAATCAAATTGAAAGAGGCGCAACAGCGCCTCTTTTTTATGTCTGATGATGAATATTGGAAGTAGGTCAGGTCATCGTACTCGCAGAGTTTGCGAAGCTTGCCCCGTGTACCTTTGCGGGATTCAACCTGACATCGAATCAGAACAGAAAAGGCGAAGCCTCTCCCTGCGGGATGCCACGATCAGAAATGTTGTGCTGGTGCGGTTAATTTGGAATAGGCAGGCTGAATGGTACCAAGACAAAGGTAACAGAGCTTGACAAAGCATAAGAACAACATTTAGTCGTAGGTCAGGTTGCGCAGCCTGCCCCGTGCTTTTTAGCGGGGTTCAACCTGACGTCGGAAGCCTAAATTTTTTGAGGGCTTTTTTTGCCAACATTTGTTACGTCAGTTTCAACAGAAGAACCTGACCTAAGCGCTTGTGTAATGACCGTAGGAAACGATCCCTGCCCTAGCAGCGAAGCGGATAGGGTGTACCGTTCCGTTTGGCCACGTTGCATAAGGGTCACTTCGTCGATATAGGTTGCTCTTCCATTTATTCGTATCTGAGAGCTTCAACCGGTTCCAGGTTGGCAGCCCTCAGAGCAGGATACCAGCCGAAGAAGATGCCAACGGCCAGTGAAAAGAGCGTCGCAAGCAAAACAGAGTTCAGGCTGATCTCGGGTACGAGGGGTGTGCCGGAATTGGCAGCGATTAAGCCAACAATCTTTCCCAGCAGCCAACCAAGCCCAATGCCGATCAATCCGCCAAAAACGCTCAGCATGGCTGACTCGGTCAGGAATTGCAGTTGAATGTCAAACTTCCGAGCTCCCAGAGCTTTGCGCAAGCCAATTTCGCGCGTCCGTTCAGTCACGGAAACGAGCATGATGTTCATAATGCCAATTCCGCCCACCAACAGGGAGATTGCGGCGATCCCAGCCAGGAAGATCGTCAGGATATTGGTGATTGAGTTGGCAATGGAAAGCATGTCTTCCTGGTTGGTCATTGTGAAATCATCCGGCTGACGGCTTGTAAGCCGGTGAGAAGCACGCAGAATCGCTTTTGCCTCCTGCATTGCCAGGTCAATCGACTGCGAATCCTGCGCCTGGATAAGCAGGAAGTCTACGGCGTTTGGGACGCTCTGCCGCTGAACACGCAGCTGCATGGCAGTGATAGGGATATATGCGTCCATATCCGGGCTGGAAAACTGATTTCCTCCCTTGGCTATGGCGATGCCGACCACGCGAAAAGGATAGTTGTTGATGTGTACGGTTGTGCCAATCAACTCAGTTTGCCGACCTGTCAGTCTTTCAGCCAGCTCTGGACCGAGAACGACAACAGAACTGCGGTTGGTGACATTACTTTCCGTGAAGAAGCTTCCTTCACTTAGTTTAAGGTCAGTAACTTCAGCATAGTTTTCAGCAACACCCATAATGGAAGTCTGCGCGCTCTCATCCCCAAAACGAACCCTGCTTTGACCTGAAAGAACAGGGGCAATGTTCAGGATATGCGGCGCGCGGGCACGGTTGGAAAGGGCGTCCGCGTCTGCTGTGGTGAGCCGGTTGGGATTTGTGACGTCTTCGGCGCTATTTCCCCGGAAAACGTAGATGACATTGGTTCCGATCGACTCGATCTGCCCAATGATGCTGGCTTCGGCACCCTGCCCAATTGACAGAACGCCAATGACTGCTCCCACGCCGATGACAATACCCAGGACCGTCAGAAAAGAGCGGGTTTTATTGGCTGAGAGGCTTGAAATCGCTTCTTTAAGTGCTTGCCAGAATTTCATGAGACCTCCTCCGGAGCTTTGATCAGACCGTCAAAGAGCTGAACGATCCGCTGGGCATGGGTTGCAACTGTGGGATCATGGGTGACCAGCACAATGGTGGTGTTCTGCTGTTGGTTGAGCTTGATTAGAAGATCCATGATTTCCTTGCCGGATTGAGAGTCCAGGTTTCCGGTTGGTTCATCAGCCAGCAGAATCGCCGGCTCATTGACCAAAGCTCTGGCAATGGCAACGCGTTGCTGCTGCCCGCCGGAAAGTTCATTTGGCTTGTGACGCATACGGTCCCCGAGCCCGACGGACTGAAGGGCGGCTTCTGCGCGCTGGCGCATGTTCGAGGTGTCCTCGCTGTAGCGCAAGGGCAGGGCGACATTTTCGATCGCGTCAACGCGGGGTAATAAGTTGTATTTCTGAAAGACAAAACCGATTTTTTGGTTGCGGACGACAGCAAGTTCATCATCGTGTAGATCTGACACCAGCAAAGAATCGAGATAATACTCTCCAGAGGTAGGCGAGTCCAGGCAACCGATCATGTTCATCAGGGTCGACTTGCCAGAACCGCTCGGACCCATGATGGCGACCATCTCACCCGGAAAGATCTGCAAGTCGATGCCTCGCAATGCCTGGACCACAATATCACCGAGGAGATAATCCTTGGTGAGGTTGCGCACATCGATTACAGGCTCCAAAGCCTGTGAAGTCAGTTCCATTTCTACCTGCCCATTTGCATGAAGGAGTCCATCAGGGAAGAGGGTGGTGAGAGCAAAATCGATTCACCATCCTGGATGTCGGCTTCCAAGACTTCGATCTTGCGACTTGAGTATGCGCCGATCTTGACTTCGACCTCCACAGGTTTTCCATCTCTCAGGACGTACACAAAGTAATCACCATTGCGGCTGACGATCGACTCGGCAGGAACGGTGTAGGTGTTGGGTTTTTCTTCAACCAGGATGTTCACGCCTACCGTCATACCAGGTCGGATGCCTTCATGGTTGGAGTCCAATTTGATCGTGACATTGTAGTTGACAATCCCAGCAGTATTTACACCAAGCGTGGCAACCTCAACAACTGTGCCTGTAAAGGTCTGGTCGAAAAAGGCGTCAAAGACCAGTTCGGCTTCTTGCCCAACTTTGATTTGTGGGATATCAACCTCGGAAACGGGCACATCCACGAACAACTCAGACAAATCAGCAATCTGGGCGGCTGGACTGCCCATACTGACCATGTCGCCAGCCTTATTGTTCAGGGAGGTGATGGTGCCGTCAAAGGGGGTCTTGATCGTCTGACCTTCCAACTGCTTTTCGGCTAGCTTGAGCTGTAACTCAAGTTTATCTTTGGTTTCGGGGTCAGGACCATCGGCGATCTTTTCCAGATCTGCCTGCCAGGCGGAAATATTTTGCTTTTGGAGGTTGATCTGGCTGATAAGTGACTCAGTTTCACTGGCAATTACAGCAGGATCGCAATAATCGAGATCCGTGCGAGCGGCTTGAACCAGGAGCCAGCGTGCCTGGGTTGACCATTCCCTGTAACTCTCAAGCGCGTCATCGTAAGCTGTCTGCAGATTGGTCAACCGCCAGTCGGTGCATTCGCGGTCGGTGAGGGCTACCAGATTCTGCTCAAGCGATGTGAGAGTGTTCTCAGCGTTTGTCAGATTGTTCTGTAAAGTGACCCGCTGCAAATCTGTATCGGATTCAAGGTTGTCTAATCCAGTCTGGGCGTTGAGCAGGTTGAGCTGCGCCTGGAGCATTTCTGCAGGCAGGCGGGAGTCATCAAGCTGGTAAAGGACAGTATTTTCCGTGACGACCTCACCAACTGTATGTCCCACCTCGCCGACGAAGCCTGAAGTTTGCCAGTAAAGCGTGGCAGATTGACGCGGGTGGATGGTGCCGGCACCGCTGATGGTGGAGGTGAGCGTCTCACGCGCGTATGGAACGGTTTCCAGTTGAGCAAGAGCTTGTTCATTCGCTCTGCGGTTGCGTTCCTGGTTCAGAAAATATGCTCCGACAATAACCGCCAGGATAATCAGAATGACCAATAACCTGCGGGCAGTTTTATTCTTCTTTTTGAGTTGGGGTCGATCAGCTGTTGACATCAATTCCTCCGAAATGGTATTTGTCAATATTACCCCCTAATAATCAGAGAAGCATTAACTATGCTTGAACAAACTGGATAATTGCACCATTGTTACTGCTTCCCTGCAAAAGCCTTTACTAACGAACTGGTTACTTGATCAGTTTGGATATGGGTTTAAAGGCAAGATGTTGAGCAGACCGCAGCAAGCTGAAAAGCGCCATCTCGACCGTGGTCAGGTGAACGCCCTGAGAAGCGAGTTCCTGCAAGGCGATGGCTTTATTGTAGAGGTCTCGTGAGGAAACTGCATCGGCAACCAGGTAAACCTCGTACCCCTCTGCTATAAGATCAAGACTGGACTGGTACAGGCAGATGTGGGCTTCAAAGCCGCACAGAAGGACCTGGCGACGGTCGGAACTGCGCATAGCCTGTTGGACTGTGAAATCCTGCCAGATACTGAAGTGCACACGGGGCAAGTCGGATTGCCCGGGTAAAAACTCAGCCACTTCATGGATGGTATGCCCGATTTTTTCAGGAACCTGGGCTGTCAGCAAAACCGGGATGTCAAGTAAGCCTGCTCCTTGAATCAGCTGCCTGATGGCGCGGATGGCTGATTCGCTTTCAGCAACCACTCGAGCGAGGTTGCCCTGGACATCAATGACGACCAATTGTGTTGTTTCCGGGGTTAACATGGGTTCTGCTCCTGGGGTAAGGTGATGTGTATCCATTATAATCAAGGCATGCCGGTTAAAGCTGCTTTCCCAGTGATCTGGGATGCGTTGAAATTGTGGTGGAAGGACTGGGCTAACCAGGTGCTGGTTGCGTTGGTTGCCATTCTCCTAAGCCTGACGATAGTCCTATATCCTTTGGTGATATTTGGAATCTATGAACAAGCCCTGGATCTGACTCACGGCATTCGCACTGGCATCATCGGTTTCTGGAAAGGTTTTAAGAGCTATTGGCGCAAGAGTCTGCCCTGGGGATTGCTGAACCTGGTGATCATCGTTGTCCTGAGTTTTAACATCTGGTTCTATCGCAATACTGATCACGTATTGGCAATGGCACTTTTGTTTTTAATGGGCTTTTTATTCCTTTTTTGGCTGGTCTGGCAGTTCTACAGCGTCAGCTGCTTCTTCCTGCAAGAAGACAAAACGCTGAAACTCGCCTGGAAAAATGGAGCGGCGGTCATGTTGATGCAGCCAGGCTATGCAGCCATCATCGGGCTGGTGATGTTGCTTTTGCTTGGGCTCTCGATTACCACATTTATTCCTCTTTTCCTGGGATCAGTGCCGCTGATTGCCCTGCTCGGATTGAGAGCTGTCCAAGCAACGATCAAGCAGGAAGACGCATAATTTGCTATACTAATTCCAGTTTCCAAAGAGCTGATTTGAGGAGTTATGGCGCGAAAAATCCTAGGCTACATCGAGTTGGTTTGGACCTGCGATAGCTGCACCACGAAAAACCCGGGTGCCATAAAATCCTGCACAAGTTGCGGCGCGCCGCAGCCCCTGGGCGTACGTTTTGAGCAGGTGGACCCTAAAACCTTTAATTTCATCAAAGACGAAGCCCTGATCCGCATGGCGCGGTCAGGTCCAGACAAGCATTGCCCCTATTGCGGCACACGCAATGTTGCGGACGCTCTCACTTGTGTGGAGTGCGGAGGGGATCTCTCGGTGGGGGCGACCTCCAGACCCTCAGGCGATGTGATTGAACCCTACCCGTTGGAAGGCGCGCAAGGTCAAGCTCAGCCTGCAGGGGCGCAGCAGCCGATGGCTACCCGTACGCCGATGCCACGAAGAGTTTCCATCATCATGATCCTGGTGCTGCTGGCGATTTGCGCTTTCGGGATCTTTTTGCTCATCAGCATGCTGCGCACCGACGTGATTAATGCGACGGTTTCTTCCACCCGATGGGAGAGGGTGGTGGTGGTGGAGTCCTACCAGCTGGTGAACGCCAGCGATTGGGCGGCCAACATTCCAGCTGACGCAACCATCTCAAGTTGCTCTTTGGAATATCGCTACGATTCTGACCAGCCTACCGAAAATTCCGAAGAAATCTGCGGAACACCCTACACGATCGATACCGGCACAGGCGTGGGGCAGGTGGTGCAGGACTGCTACTATCGGGTCTTTGAAGATTATTGCCGCTACGAGACCATGGGCTGGACGGTGGGGGAAACGTTGCGCCTCAATGGCACAGATCTGAACGCTGTTTGGCCGGCAGCCAATTTGACAGACACGCAGCGCATCGGGCAGGCGACCGAGACTTATACCATCTGGTTCAGCACAGGTAGGCAGGAATACGATTTGCGGACCACGGACTACAGCTTGTACCAACAAGCCTTTCCAGGCAGTCAATGGGAGCTTGAGGTAAACCAGCTCGGTGCGGTCACTTCCGCGCAGCCTGCGAATTAATCTGTACCACAAAGTAAAACTAAAAAAAACCCGCCAATCAGGCGGGTTTTTGTGGAAAGCTATTATCGGTAACCCGGGATCAACACCCAGCGTTCGCCGTCTTTGAAGGCATAATGAGGCACCCAACCCAAGCCAAAGAACTCCTGCACGATGTCCTTTTTGAGCGGATTGATGGTGACTTCGCGGATGGTGCCAACGGTTTCCTGCGCGGTTTCCTGGTAGGCATCCAATTCCTCTTTCATCTTCTCGTCCAGCTCAACGAGTTGCTTGTTGTACTCTTCGATCATCAATTCCGACTCTTCCACGTTCGATTTGGCGGTGGAGGTCAGGCGGCGTTTGGTGAGCGAGCTGTTAATGCTCTTCTTGCGACCGGAGAACATACTGATGACGGTGGAGAGCCCCGTGCCAGCTTCTTCCATTCGGCGTTGATTGAGAATTTTCTTTTCTTTTTCGAGCTCAATCTCTTCCTTCATCTTTTTGGACTCGATCGCCTTTCGCAGTTTCTCGTATTTATCCTCGATCTTCTTTACCGCATCGGACTGCCCACCTTGGTTCGCCTGGCTGCAGCGAAGCTCGAAATCTTCGCGGCTCTCGCCGGGTTTGGAAGTAAGCTTAAGCTTGTCGTTCGTATAAAGTGTCAGGCTGTTATCGCGGAAGATCCACTCCTCGAAATCTTTGGACAGGCTGGCGATGTTCTTTTCATCATCAAAGGGATATCGCAAATCACCAAAGGTCGCGTTAGGCAAGGCTCGGGCTTCGGTTGCCAGCATGTCGATCGGGTCGTGTTGATAGTCAAGCCACCGCACCAGTCCGCGCCCTTCGATGCCGGGAAGATTGACGGAAACCTTCTTTTCCTGGTCCACGCCATAGGTGCGGTTGGCAAAATAGACCTTTGCCTGACCGATCAAAGCAGGTTCATAGTGGTAGCGCTGTTCCGCGTTGGAAGGGAGACCACGTTCCGCAGCCAGCTTAATCGCCTCGCTCAGACCGACCGTGACAGGAAGGTAAACCACGCTGGATTTGGAGGAGAGGATGGGTTCGTTGGGGCTCCCGGGAAGGTTCTGGCTGGTGCCGCCGAGGACTTCTTTGATACTGATTGGGGCGTTGCCAGCGGCAGCGCTTGAAACCTGTAAAACATCTGCCCCAACCAGGCGGTTGAGCTCCGAGAGTTTCGTGCGCATGATGGGACCTGGCAGGTAATTCATCGCCCAACGGGTGGTGAATATCTGGGGGGCTTTGGCGTGCACGTTGTGCAATAAGAAAACGCGCTTTCCAATAGCGGAAATGGTCGTGTCAAAGTATCCGCGGTCAAAAGCTCCAGTTGCAGTCGCCAAACCGTCCAGCAGTCGCTGTTTGTCCTGATCAGTTTGCAGCTTGCCGATGATCCAGGTGCCGGTGTTGGAGAGCGCTTTGTAATCCAGATCAATGGGGTTTTGGGTGGCAAGCACCAAGCCAACGCCAAAGGCACGGGCTTGTTTGAGCAGGCGCAGGATGATCGGTTTGCTGGGAGGATTGGCAACAGGGGGCAGGTAGCCGACGATTTCATCGAAATAAACCAGGGCGCGCAGGCTGCTGGTGCCGGATTGCGTGCGCATCCAGGTCTCAACCGCGGAATAGAGCAGCGTGACAAAGAACATGCGTTCCTGGTCTGCCAGGTGTGCCAAATAAAAGACGCTGTGGCGTGGCTTGCCATCGGGCGAGTAGAGGAAAGCTCCGATGTCGAGCGGTTGCCCTTGCAGCCAGTTCTGGAAAGAAGGCGCGGCAATGAAGTTGTTTAACGCCATAGCGAGTTCAAAGCGGTCTCTTTCAGGGTAGAACTTGGAGAGGGGGAAGACCCCCAGTTTTTCAAAAGGTGGGGTCTGAACTTGCATGATCAGTGATTCCAAGTCAAGATCCTGTCCCTTGCTCCAGGCATTCTCAAAGATGTTGGAAAGGAGGATGTGTTCGCGCGAGCGAACGGGGTCGATATCTTTGTACCCGACAAGCTCGAGCAAGGCAGTGGAAGTGCTGCTGATGTTTTCACGCAGGATTTCTGTGTTTTCCTCCCAGGGGATGGATGGAGCTTTCAGGGACGAAAGGATGCTGACTGAGAAGCCGGAATCAGATCCGGGTGTGTAAACGGCATAATCCACGTTGTCAGCCAGTTTCTGCATTCGTGCCTGGTCGATTCCCGAACGCTCAAGACCCTTTTGCCAATTTCCGGCTGCTTCCTCTGCGGCTTGCTCAGGGGTTTTGCCTTCGCGCCGGGCGATATCTTCATCCACCCAAGGTGCAAAATCCGAAGGCAAGAGTTTGGGGAAGTGCAGCAGGTGGTTGGTGAGGTCGCCTTTGGGGTCGATCAGGATGGCGGGGATGCCCTGCAAGGCTGCTTCTTCGAGCAGGATAATACCCATGCCCGTTTTACCAGAACCAGTCATACCGGTGATCACAGCGTGGGTGGTGAGATCGCTGGGGTCATAGTAGGTGATTTTGTCGGGGATGATTGCCTTAGTGGCGAGGTCGTAAGCTTGACCAAAATAAAATTCTGAGGGATTGAGTTCCATAAAGCCTCTCCTTGATTAATGATTCATTAACTTTGATTATAACAAAGTTAGGGAGTTGAACGGTACGGACACGGGGCATAAAAGCGCTACTTCTCAGGCGAAGAGAACGTGTCTTCGTAAGTACTGATAAGAAATGTTACCTGGTCTCCAAAAAAAATAGATACAAGCGCCCGCATATCCGGAGATATTACCCTTGAATCTTGCAATTAAGTTATAATACCGATATTGGAGTCAAAAACCTCCAAAATTCAGGGCGAAAGCTACTATCCAAAACCAAAACCACTGTCTGTTGTTCGTGATTGATCGTAATAGGATCAGCGGCAATTGCCAAAATCATATCTAAGGAGAAGAAATGAAACAATCGAAACTTTTGTTTACTCTCGCAAGTGTTCTTATTATTGCGAGCATGGTTCTGGGCGCGTGCGCTCAGAAACCAGCGGACGAAGGTCTGGCCGTGGGTATTGTGCTCCCCACCAAGGACGAACCCCGCTGGATCCAGGACGAAACCCGCTTCAAGGAAGCACTGACCGCTCAAGGTTATGGCGTGGAAATTCTGTTTAGCCAGGGCGATCCTGCTAAAGAGAAGCAAAACGTTGAAACCCTGATTTCAAAGGGCATCAAAGTTTTAATCATCTGCCCTCATGACGGAACTGCTGCTGCCGCCGCCGCTGAAGCTGCCCGTGCTGCTGGTGTGAAAGTTGTCTCTTATGATCGCTTGATCCTTGACACAGCTGCCGTCGATTACTATGTGACCTTCGATTCTGTCGCAGTTGGTGCAGCCCAGGCTCAATTCCTGGTGGACAATGCAAAAGCTACTGGCCTGCCGCTCTTCCTTTATGCTGGCGCCTCCTCAGACAACAACGCCTTCCTCTTCTTTGAAGGTGCTTGGAACGTCCTCCAGCCGAAGATTGCAGATGGTACTTTCGTGATCAAGAACTCACCTGAAGCTATCGCACTGCAAGACAAAGCCACTCTGACCCGTGACGAAATGGGCAAGATCCTTGGTCAAATCACCACCAACTGGGATTTCAATGTGGCAAAGAACCTGGCAGAAGCCAACCTGACCGACACCACCGCCGCGGATAAGGGCGAAGTCTTTATCCTTGCTCCGAACGATGGTACCGCTCGCGCTATCGCCGACGCTTTCGCAGCTGATGCCGATGTGACCAAGTACTATGTTACTGGTCAGGATGCTGAAAAAGCCTCTGTTCAGTACATTATCGATGGCAAGCAGCAAATGACCGTACTGAAAGATGTCCGCACCCTCGTTGGCGACGCCATTGCAGCCGCAGTTGCATTCCTCGACGGGAAGACACCTGAGCAGACCCACACCTATAACAACAATGTCATTGAAGTACCTGCCAAGCCTTCGGCCGTGGTTACTGTCACCATTGACAATGTAAAAGCCGCCATTGTCGACTCCGGATACTATCCGGCCAGCGATTTCACCGGTTTGCAGTAATTTGTTTTGATAGTTCTGAAGCAGTGACTGGGCAACCAGTCACTGCTCTTATAAAGTAAAGTTTTGCAGGAGACGCCAATGGACACACCCATTCTTGAGATGAAATCCATTACCAAGGAATTTCCTGGAGTTAAGGCGTTAGATAATGTGACCTTTAGCGTGCGTAAAGGTGAGGTCCACTGCCTGGTCGGGGAAAACGGAGCAGGCAAGTCAACCTTGATGAAGGTATTAAGCGGAGTGCATCCTCATGGCACATACACCGGTGAAATTTTTGTTGAAGGGGAACTACAAAAATTCAACGGCATCCGCGACAGTGAGCACGCGGGGATTGCGATTATCTACCAGGAATTAGCATTAATCCCGGAATTATCTGTTTATGAAAATATCTTTCTTGGAAACGAAGTTACCAATGGTCTCGTGATCGATTCGAATGAGTCGATTTCTCAGGCTATTGATATATTGAAAAAAGTCGGTTTGGATGTAAATCCTCTCACAAAAATCAAGACACTCGGTGTCGGAAAACAACAACTGGTTGAAATTGCCAAAGCGCTAAAAAAAGAGGTGAAGGTTCTCATCATGGACGAACCTACTGCTGCGTTGAATGAGACCGACAGTGACAATCTCCTGCAATTGATCCGTGGTCTCAAGGAACAAGGTGTAACCTGCATCCTGATCTCACATAAACTGCGCGAAGTAATGGCAATAGCCGATACGATCACCGTTTTGCGCGATGGCAAGACGGTCACCACTTTGGATGTCGAGGGAGATAAAGTTGATGAGCCTGTCCTGATCAAGCACATGGTCGGTCGTTCAATTGACAACGTCTTTCCAAAACGGGAGAAAGTGAACATCGGCGAGGAAGTCCTCAGGCTTGAAGACTGGAGCGCGTTTTCTTATGCCCTTGGCAGGGACATCCTCAAGAGTGTCAATATCAATGTGCATGCTGGCGAAATTGTCGGGATTGCAGGTTTGATGGGATCTGGACGAACAGAACTCGCAAAGAGCATTTTTGGCAACCCGGACCATTATCGCTTGAGTGGCAAGGTCTTTATCAACGGAGAAGAGCAGAAGTTCCGCAGCCCGCATGACGCGATCAAGGCTTCAATGGCTTATGTCACAGAAGATCGTAAAGGCAACGGCTTGATCCTGATTGATGATGTGAAACACAACATTACCCTGGCTAATCTTAAGGAAATTTCTATGGGGGGCGTTATCAATGAAAACGAAGAGATCCTTGTGGCAAACAAGTACCGCACTGAACTCAATATCAAGACACCCAGCATCCAGCAAAAGGTGCGTAACCTGAGCGGTGGAAATCAGCAGAAAGTTTCTTTGGGGAAGTGGCTGTTTGTCAAACCCGGGATTATGATCCTCGACGAACCGACCCGGGGTATTGATGTCGGCGCGAAATATGAAATCTATACACTCATGAATAAATTGGTTGAACAGGGAATGAGCATCATCATGATCTCATCTGAGCTCCCTGAGGTTCTCGGCATGAGTGACCGAGTTTATGTCATGTCAGCTGGAAAAATCAACGGTGAAATGCCAGTTGAAGAGGCTTCGCAAGAAAGCATCATGGCACTGGCAGTGGATTATTAGGAGGCGTCAATGGAAGACTTAAAGCAAACAAAAAGTGTAGCAGAACAGATAAAAGACCTGCTGGATATTGTGAAGATGAATATCGGCGATTACTTCATGTTTATCGCGCTGATTGTCATCATGATCTTCTTCACGGTCACAACCAATGGCGTCTTTATCTCCTCCAGGAATATTAGCAACCTGATTAACCAGATGGGCTATATTGCAGTACTGGCGGTCGGCATGACCCTCATCATTGTCATCCGTCACATTGAACTTTCAGTAGGTTATCTGGCCGGCTTTCTTGGCGCGTTCTCTGCGATCGCGCTGACTTTCTGGGGTTGGCCAATCTACGCGGTTATACCAGCGGTGATGATCCTGGGTGTCCTGGCAGGCATGTTCACAGCCACACCTGTGGCCAAGCTTGGCGTGCCGGCATTCGTTTCGACCATGGCTGCCGGGCTCATATTTCGGGGCGCTTTACTGTTGGTGACCATGGGAACCGGAACCATTGTGATCAAGGACCCGGTTTTCAATGCGATTGGTAACGGATATATCCCTGATCTACCGCTCGGAGGATTACTTCCAGGACGGCATAAACTCACGCTGCTCATAGGATTGATTGGAATCGTTTTTGCCATCTTTTCAGCCATCAAAAGTAGGAAAACCAGGCAATCCTATAATTTCAAAGTTCCCAACTTTGGGTTGTTCATTGCTCAGCTGGTGGTGGTTTCTGGATTGATTGGATATGTTTCCTGGATCCTCTCTGGCTATAACGGCATTTCCTGGAGTTTGGTGATCTTACTCCTGGTTGTGGCGGTCTTCCAGTTTGTGACCACCAAAACACCACTCGGACGCCATATTTACGCTGTAGGCGGAAACCCTGAAGCAGCAGAGCTCAGCGGTATCAGTGTCGCGAAGATCACCTACATCGTTTTTGCCGCGATGGGTTTTCTTTCATCCTTATCAGGCATTATGTACGCGTCGCGTCTGCGTTCAGCGACCACAACAGCTGGTCTGGGTTTTGAAACCGACGCGATCGCGGCTGCCTTTGTTGGCGGCGTCTCAGCGGCTGGTGGTGTGGGTACAATCACCGGTTCAATTATCGGTGCCTTGGTTATGATGTCGCTTACCAGCGGAATGAACTTGATGAACATTGATATATCCATTCAGTACATCGTCCGCGGTGCCGTGCTTGTCTTGGCAGTCATCTTCGACCGGATCACCCGCAGAAAACGCTAATCCTCGAAAATCTAGAACACAAAAGGAGATGGCTTGCCATCTCCTTTTTTTGTCTCTTCTCTTTTGGGTTAAGAACGGAAAAACTTGCAGAATTGTGAAAGTGTTGCCGCGTGCTTACGCCGGGAAAAAATCGTCCAAGTTGAGGGCTTCGAGGCTTGGAATAATGGCAGTTGCCAGGGAAAAATCCTGTCCAAGAGTCACCTCGTTGGGCACCGCGACCACGCGGATGCCGGCGCGATGGGATGCCACAACGCCATTGTTCGAATCTTCGAGCACCAGCGCGTTTTGCGGGGGAATGCCCAGGTTCTCGAGGACCTTCAGGAAAATGTCCGGTGCGGGTTTGGCGTTTTTATTGACGTCTTCAGCTGTCACGATCGTATCGAAACGATCGAAAATCCCAAGCCGTTTCAGGTGACCGTGCACCCAATCCTGCTCAGAACTCGAACCTACCGCCAGCAAGAATCCCCTTTTGTTGGCCTCAGCTAGAACTTTGAAAACACCGGGTTTGGCTTCCTCGTTTTTGATGGTCTGGAGAGCTTCATGTTCCACCGCAAGGCGCAATTCCCGGGCAGACACACCGTTATTAAGGTGATCTGCCAACACTTGGTGAGGCCGGTATCCGCCGACGACATGGTGCGCGCCAATAAGGTTTTGGTATCCTGCCATGTCAAAAGTCAGTCCTTGACTGCGGAATTCTCGCTGCCAGATATGGTAATAGACTGCTTCGGTTTCAATAATCAGGCCATCCAGATCGAAAATGATGGCCCGATTGATAGTATTTGTGTGTGTACTGGTCAAACCCTTACCTCCGCACAGAACCCGTGCCCCAGTAGCCACTGCGCAACGGGGTGATTTCTTCGACGGTAATAAATGCTTCAGGATCTACTTCCAGAGTCAGTTTTTCAACCGCAGGAACATCTTTGCGGCGAACCGACAGGTCACAGAACGAGACGGGTCCATCCTTGCCGCAGGCTGGGATTTCGGTTACCGCATAATCCATGTCGCGTAAGGCGTTGGCTAATGAAGATCCATTTTGCTTTGAGATGATGGTTACGTGGGAGAAGCCAATGGCAAGCCGTCTTTCGATGGTCATCCCGACCACATTGCCCGTGGCAAAACCAGCGGCATAGCCGACCACATACAGCACGTTGGACAGATCTTTTAAGACCGCTCCAACAGTAACAACAAATAGTACCGACTCGATGAAGCCGAGCATCCAGGCAATCCCTTGCTTTCCACGCATGGTGAGCATGAAACGCAGAGTGTCCATGGATATCGATAACACCCGAACCAAAAAAATCAGGATCGCTGTCAGGATGGCAGCGGGAGTGAAAATCAATTGCATTTTGTGCCTCTACGCCTCGGTTGCATCCTCGCCCCTGGCGGAAAGTAGAGCGGGCAGGTAGAGGTCGTCCGCGTATTCCTTGACCATGCGGGTCATGGAGAATTGCGGGGAGATCGTGCGGATGCACTCTTTGATCCGCTGGATCCAATCGCCGGGCAAGCCATCGGCAGAACGTTTGGTGTAGTAGAGCGGCACGATTTCGTTCTCGAGGGTGTCGTATAAACTCTTCGCGTCCGCATCATCTTGCTGATCAAGGTTGTCGTAGTGCGTGTCATCGCCGATCGCCCAGCCGTTGTTGCCGTTGTAACCTTCTGCCCACCAACCGTCCAAAACGGAGAAGTTGAGGGTGCCGTTCATGGCGGCTTTCATGCCGCTGGTGCCGGATGCCTCACGTGGGCGGCGGGGGGTGTTGAGCCAGATGTCGACGCCCTGCACCAAATAGCGAGCCATGTCCATGTCGTAGTCATCCAAAAAGACCAGGCGTCCGCCGTTGCGGGCATCTTTGACCTTGCGGTAGACCTCCTGGATCAGGAGCTTACCGGGTTCGTCGGCGGGATGCGCCTTGCCGGCAAAGACAATTTGAACAGGTTTTCGGGCATTGGTCACAATGCGCAGCAGGCGGTCGTAATCCCGGAAGAGCAAATTGGCGCGTTTGTAAGTGGCAAAACGGCGCGCGAAACCGATTGTGAGCGCGGTTGGGTCAAGCAAGACGCCGCTGGCAACTGTTTGGACGGGATGCACACTGGTATTTTCCCACTGGTTGCGGGCACGAGCAACCATATAGATGATCAGTTTTCTTTTGAGGTGCAAACGGATGCGCCAAAGATCGTCATCAGGGATGTTTTCGATTTTCTCCCACAAGGCAGGATCGTCAATATTGTTTTTCCAGTCAGCGCCAAGATAGCGGGTATAGAGGTTTCCAAGCCGGCGAGCAAGCCATGTGCCGGTGTGGACACCGTTGGTGATGTAGGAGATCGGGACTTCCTCGGCAGGCGTTTCAGGCCAAAGATATTGCCACATATTGCGGGAAACTTCGCCATGCAATTTGGAGACGCCGTTGCGGTAGTTGGAGAGGCGCAGAGCCAGCACCGGCATGCTGAAAACTTCATCAGACCAGTCAGTCTTTACCCTGGCAAGATCAATGAATTGCTCGCGATTTAGCCCGAGGTCGCACCATATACCGGAAAAATACTTGTCAATCAACCAGGCGGGAAACTCATCATTTCCAGCAGGCACGGGGGTGTGGGTGGTGAAAATGCTCGTTTTCCGGACGGACTCCTTCGCTTCTTCGATGGTCTGACCTTCGCTCATGAGCTGGCGGACGCGTTCGAGGGTAAGGAAGGCGGAATGTCCTTCATTCATGTGGTAAATTGAGGGCTTGTAGCCCAGGCGCTGCAGCGCGCGTAATCCGCCGATGCCCAGCAGCATCTCCTGGGAGATGCGCAGTTCAGGATCGCTGATGTACAGGCGGTCGGTTAGCTGACGATCATGAGGATAGTTGTCAGGAATATTCGTATGCAGGAGAATAAGCTTGTTTCGACCGATGTTGAGCTCATACAGACGGGCATACAGGTTGCGACCTGGCAGCTCGATGGAGATTTTGATCGGGTCGTGGTTTTCATCATAAAGCGCGATTAACGGCAGATCGTCAAAATGAAGCTCAATATTTCGGGCTTCCTGCCAACCGTCTTCACTGATTTTTTGTGAGAAGTAACCAAAGGTGTAAAGAAAACCGACTGCAACCAGCGGTAAACCAAGATCGCTGGCTTCCTTGAGGTGGTCGCCCGAGAGCACGCCAAGACCACCAGCATAAACCATCAGGGACTCGTGCAGACCGTATTCAAACGAAAAGTAGGCAATCTGCTCTTTAGCCAGGTCAGGGTAGGTCTCGTGGAACCAGGTGTCGTCTTTGTGCATGTAGGCATCAAACTCGCGCATGGTCCGGTCGTAGCGTTCGAGGAAATAGCGGTCTTTGATGAGATCATCGAAAGTCTGGCGTTCAACCTTCCTGAGGAAGACGATCGGGTTGTGGGTGCATTGTTCCCATGCGAGGGGATCAATTTCCTTGAACATGCGGGCGGCTTCGGGGTTGCCAACCCACCAAAGATTGTGAGCAAGATCAGCCAGCCTCTTGATGCGGTAAGGGAGGTCAAAGCTATTGGGGGCTTCTCGAATGATTTTATTCATAATTTGGTTAGACAATCCTTTCAATGCCAGGGCTAGCCAGCAGACTCAAAAACTGAAGCGGATTGAGGACGCTTCGGCAACCCTCAATTATACACATTAACGCGAGTTAGTGTGGAGGTTGCCCTGACCAACTCAACAACCTTCATCATACGGGGAATAGAAGGGGGTGGACTGCCTTTAGCCTTCCCCGTCGGGGAAGGGGGACCGCTTGCGGTGGATGAGGGGTGCCTTTGCCATCCGTCACCCTCACCCCGGCTGCGCCGACCCTGCTCCCTTCCGCTTCGCTTCACGTATCTTCGACCCAAGGGAGGGCTAACGTGCCAACGATGGATTGGGCGTTGACCAAGAAAGGGACCCTCATCAGTCTCCCATCCGTTTCACGGTGGGATCCAGCTTCCCCCTCGGGGAAGCCCAAGGAAACGAAGCCGGGTTCAGTTGCGGAACCCGGCCTACGAGAACTCCACCCCCTCGCTACGCGATGCCCCCTCTAAAGAGGGGGGAAATATCGACTAACTCTCTCCAGTGAAGGTCGGAGCGGACATGAGGACCAGTTTGCAGAGGCGCTTATCGGACATGCGGCTGAAGATGCGTTGATCCAGCCGGGAAGGTTCGCTGGATGTCGTCATGACGGTGGGCAGCTCGGCGTTATAGCGATGGTTGATCAGCTGGTAGAGCTTCTCGCGCGCCCAGGGGGTGGCTGATTCGGTGCCAATGTCGTCCAGGATGAGCAATCGGGTGGAGCGTATCTCGTAGAAGCGGCGGTCGAGGGTGGTGGTGCTGTTTGGCGAAAACGTGGCCCTCAGATAGTCGAGCAAATCCGGCACGCCAACGAAAAGGGGCGGATAACCCAGCCCTGCCTGGTAGTTGCCTATCGCGGCTGCCAGGTGGGTCTTGCCGCAGCCGTATGGACCGTAAAAAACCAGCCAGCCCTGGGGGGACTCGGCGAAATTTTTGGCAATCTCGAAGGCTTCGCGTAGCGATTGGGCATCATCCGGCTCGAGGCGTTCGTTCTTGCGGAAGCTGAAGGAACCAAAGGTCTGCTTGGAGTGGTGATTGAGGCTCGAGAGTTCCGGGTGACCGATGTCATCGGCGGGGTTGCGGAAGTCAGGCGCCAGAATCTCCACGTGGGTGACCAGGTCTGGGTCCTGCAGGCGCGAACGGATGCGCGGTTCAAAATCGGTCAGCGGTTGATTGCTGGTGATGACGGTGGGCAACCTGTTGATGTAGCGGTGGTTGATGATCTGGAATAATTTTTCCTGCGCCCATGGGGTGGTGCTTTGCGTGCCAAAATCGTCCATGATCAGCAGGGGAACGGTGCGAATTTGGGTGATGCGATCTTCAAAGCTGGCATCGGAGGTGTTGCTATAAGAGAAACGCAGCCAGTCCAGCAGATCGGGCACGGTCAGGAAGAGCGTGCTGATGCCCATCCCAACCGCCTGGTTGGCGATAGCCGCGGCAAGGTGCGTTTTGCCTGAGCCAAAGGTTCCAGTGAGGAGCAGCCAACCGGTCAGAGAACCGGCAAAGTTCTGAGATGAATTAAAAGCCTGCTCAAGCGAGTCTGCCTGGAAGGAGCCCAACCCCACTCTTCCGCGGGGTTTAAAAGTGGCGAAGGTCAGCCCGCTGAGCGCGCTGAGGTTGCTCAGGGCAAAGAGTTGGTCGCGCTGGGAAGCGGTAACCTCGGAAAGCCGGCAGGTACAGATTTCCATTTTGCCAAAATCCGGGTCGTCGATGGGAACGTCCCGCCCCACAAAGCCTATCCCGCCGCAGCGGGGGCAGTTTGGGTCGCCAATGTCGATGCCAGGGCGTCGATCGGAGGTTTGCTCAGGGTTTTCGGCTGCTTTGCTGTTTCTGCTGGCGATAAAGTTCTCGAAATCTTTCAAGCGCGCTTTGAGTGGTTCCATGGGTTGAGTCACGTCCTTTTTCCTGCCAGGCTTTTAAGATCGCCTGGACATACTTCCAATTCCTGATGTTGCGGCTGACCGCTTCGTGCATGGCTTCACGCAGCCAATTTTCAGGATAAATTTCCGCATCCGCTTTCAACACTTCGGCAACCATCGGCGTTAGCGGACCAATGTTCTGCTCGTAAAGGGTGAAGATATTCGGCTTTTCCGGGTCCGGGAGTGGGTTGGCGGCCTGGATTTCAGCCAGGGTCATGTTACCATCCTTCAGCGCTTCAAACTTACGAGCACCCTCAGGGGTCGCGGGAAAGATCAGGACAGGTGCTTGCGGGTCTTCAGTGGTTTGAGGATAGGCGAGCAACAAACCTTCTTCGAGTAATTCAGCCAGGGCTATTTGCCAGCGGGTATCCTCAACGGGGGGCATGTGGTCGAGAAGAATATACAACTCCGCCACGTCCGATGAGACCTCTTGCCGGCTGAGCAGTTCGAAGTAGCCCAGCAATAGCAAAATTGCGTCGCTTCCAAGCCCATCGCAGCGGGCGATGAGGTCTGCTGGCAGTCTGACGCTCTGATAATTCCCTGAAAGTTCGTTACTCAAAAGTTTCTCCGGGGACGTCATTAATTCTCATAGGCTTTGTCGCGGAACATTGCGAGTTTTTCGATGAACACCAGGTCAATACCGCTGTTGGTGGGACCATTGCGGTGCTTGGCGACGATCAGTTTTGCCAGGTTATGGAGCGGGCTTTCTTCTTTCATCTGTTCAGGTCGGTTGATGAAGAGCACTATGTCGGCATCCTGTTCCAGCGAACCGGATTCCCGCAGGTCGGAGAGAACCGGAGTTTTATCCTGGCGCTGCTCCACCGCGCGGGAAAGCTGCGCCGCAGCCATTACCGGCACGTTCAGGTCGCGCGCCAGCACCTTCAGGTAGCGCGAAATGTAGGAGACTTCCTGCACCCGGTTCTCGGTGCGTGTATCGCCGGACATGAGCTGTAGATAATCAACAATGACGAGATCAAGACCAATTTCCATCTGCATACGCCGGCACTTCGTGCGCATCTGCAGCGGGGTGATAGCAGGGGTGTCATCAACAAAGATGCGCGATTCAGAAAGCACACCCAGAGCGTGGACGACCTGCTGGGCTTCAGCGTCGCTCAGTTTGGCAGATCGCAACTTTTGGGAATCGATGTTCGTTTCCTGGGCGATCATGCGCTGGATGAGCTGCTCAGCGGACATTTCGAGCGTGAAGAAGGCAACATTGCGCTTAAGCGCCAGACCGACATGTTTGGCGATGCCAATCAAAAAGCCGGTCTTACCCATACCCGGACGACCTGCGACGATAGTAAGATCAGAACGCTGTAACCCGTCGAGCGCTTTATCGACCGCTTTCAGCCCCGTTTCAAGCCCTGTTACCCCGCCGGGGATACTGGCGTTCAGCAGAAGCCGTTCAAGGTACTCGTCCGCGGCATCAGAGATCGGCACCAGGTCGCGTTTGTAGCGTTCCTGGCTGACCCCGAAAATAGCTTTTTCGGCATCAGAAATGACGTTATCAACCATTGTGTCTTTGCGATAAGCGAGTTTGGCGATGTCGTTAGCGGCGGATAATAAACGCCGGCGGACAGCGAGCGCGCTGATATTGCGGGCATAAGATTCGGCGTGTTGTGAAGACGGGACGCGATTGGTGAGGGAGATGAGGTAATCCAACCCACCGACATCTTCAAGGTGTCCGCTGGATTCGAGAGCTTCCTTGACGGTCAGAACGTCAAAATAGCTGTCGGTCTTGAAAAGTTCAATGAAGGCTTCCCAGATCCAACGGTTGCGGTGGAGGTAAAAATCCTCTGCGTTTACCACCGGTGCGGCGTCCACATAGGCATCGGGTGTGATGAGGACCGCTCCAATGAGAGCCTCCTCCATGTCGCGGTCAAACAGCTGATTCGCTTCGGAGCTGGTTTGGTTTATGTTTTGCTCAATTTGATCGCTCACAATGCTACCTCACTTACTGGTTTGGATCCTCATTTGAAGGGTCGTCGGATGGGTCTTTGTTGGGGTTGTCTTTTCCGAGTTGTCCAAGGAAGTCCTCAAAAATATCGAGATCTGAATCAAACTCGGAAGAATCTTCGTCGTGTTCTGATTGAGGTAAGACGTCTTCCGGGCGAATACCGACGGCGTCGAGGATGTCTTCGTCCACGAAAACCGGAGCTTTGGCACGGATGGCGAGGGCGATTGCGTCTGACGGGCGGCTGTCGATGATTTTCCGGACGCCGTTTTGGTCAAGAATCAGGTTGGCATAGAAGGTGTCATTTTCGAGATTGGTAACTTCCACACTTTCCAGGCGAATATCAAGCGCGTTCATAATGGAAATCAGAAGATCGTGGGTCAGGGGACGGGCTATTGCCACTCCCTGCAGCGCGATTGTAATGGAGTCAGTTTCTGGCACACCCATCCAGATGGGAAGGTAACGCTCCGCGTCCTTTTCCTTTAGAACAGTAATCCGGTCCTGATTAGTAAGGCTGACGCGGATACTATCGATTATGCATTCGATCATTTTTCCCATTTGGCACCAATTTCCCTGTTAGCGAAGGTTATTCCATAGTGATTCTAACATGTAAGCCCAGCGAATCAACTAAACCATTCTTAAAAATTTATAGGGAAAAATAGACCAATAAAATGTGTGATATTTTCGAGCAATCGACTATAATTGAGTTCCGAGGGAAGGCTGTTCCGTAGTTTTTCTTTGGAGTTGGAAAATGTAAGTATTGACAATGAAAGAGGAAAGTTTTGCATATGGCAGAATCGTTACAGGTGCTATTGATAGAGGGGAAGCGGAATGTAGCCCGACGTTTTGCCAGCGATCTTCAGAAAAAAGGTTACTCACTGCAAGTAGAAAGTAGCGGGAGTAAGGGTCTCGACGCTTTGAAAGCGTTTTCACCGGATGTGGTCATCATCAATGCTGCTTCCCTGCGCACAAACGGTCTGCGCCTGGTAAGTTGGTTTCACAACAGTCTTCCTGGAACACCATTATGCCTTATCGTGTCTGAAGACGAACCTGCTGTGGAAATAAAAAATGTCAATTTCTTTTTACGGCTGCCATTCACCGCACAAAAACTGGTTAACCGCTTACGGACCCTCGAGAACAACAGCCACAAAGGCATGCTTGTAAGGGGGGATCTGATTTTAAATCCAGATAGCCGCACCGCGGTGTATAAAAACAAGGAAGTCCGCCTGACGCCGCGCCTGACGGATCTGCTCGGAAAGATGATGGAAAAACCGGGGGAGGTTTTGACCAGGGAAGTTTTGTTTAAGGCGGTGTGGGATACGGATTACGTGGAAGACACGCGCACCCTGGATGTTCACATCAGCTGGCTTCGCCAGGCCTTGGAAGACGATCCGCACCACCCGGACCTGATCAAAACCATCCGCGGTAAAGGATATTTATTGAAGGTATAAAGCGTAATGCCCTGAAAAGTGGGGCGTCACTGCGAGGAGCCCGTCAGGGCGACGTGGCAGTCTGCAGTTCACTGTGTTGATCGTGCCGGTCTCCCGACCGTGCATGGGATCTGACCGGAGGTCTCCATTTGATGAAATGTAAAAGGCAGATCGGTGCGCAACCCTTGTAAAAAGAAACAAGGGCAGGAGAAGCTTGCGATGACGACCTAACGGCAGACCGCCGTACCCTGCCCTGAGGGCACTTAATCTCGCCCTACCGGTGGCTAAAAAAACACCTCTGTGAATTTCACAGAGGTGTTTTTGAGTCGCAATATTCTAATGAATAAACCCGTAGACCAACGCGAGCAGCACGCCGCCGGCAATCACGCTGCCAAGCTGACCAGCTGTGTTAGCGCCCATCGCATGCATCAGGATGAAGTTGGTGGGGTCTTCCTCCAACGCCATCTTGGCGCTCAGACGTCCCGCCATTGGGAATGCTGAAATACCGCAGGCACCAATGAGAGGGTTGACCTTGCCGCGCGTGACGACAGCCATCAGCTTGCCGAACAGCAAACCCGCGACTGTGTCTACCACGAATGCCAGCAGACCCAAAGCCAGGATCATGAGCGTGTCGAGGTTCAGAAAGCTCTGACCGGTCATTGTTGAGCCAATCGAGAGCCCCAGAAAGAGAGTGGCGATGTTGATCAGCTCGTTTTGTGCCATCTTGCTCAGGCGGTCAACCACCAACGCTTCACGCAGCAGATTGCCAAGCATCAGGGCAGCCATCAGCGGGGCGGCGTCCGGAGCAACCAACGCCACGAGCAGAGTGACGATGATGGGGAACAGCACCAGCGTCAGGCGCGATACCGGCTTGGGGGAGTATTCCATGCGGATCAAACGCTCTTTGCGGCTGGTCATCAGCTTCATGATTGGAGGTTGAATGATCGGGATCAGGCTCATGTAAGAATACGCCGCCACCGCGATTGGGGCAATAATGTTAGGCGCCAGGCGTTCACCGACAAAGATAGCGGTCGGTCCGTCGATCGCACCGATCGATCCAATCGCAGCTGCTTCCTGCAGCGGAAAGCCTAAGATAATCGCCAGCAACAGCGTGAAATAGATACCAAATTGACCGGCCGCTCCCAGCAGTACCAGGCTGGGCTGGCTGAGCAGCGGGCTGAAGTCGATCATGGCGCCGACGCCGATGAAAATCAGCAGCGGGAAGAGTTCTGTTTTGATGCCGGCATCATAGATAACCTTCATGAAGCCAACTTCGTTTGACATGCCCAGGTTTGCGATCAGACAGCCAAAGCCGATTGGAAGCAGCAGGACGGGTTCATACTCTTTCCAGACTGCGAGGTAGATCAAGACCAGGGAGACCAAAATCATGACGGCGTTCAAAAGAGTGAAGCTGTTGAAGCCCTTCGTGAGGTCAGAAATTAACTGGGTAAAGTCCATGCCTGCTCCTATGCCTGGAAGGTGAAGAGCGGCTGATTATGCTTGACAAGATCGCCAGGGTTGACGTTTACCTGTGCGATGACGCCGTCCCTGTCGGAGCGAATAGCGTTTTTCATCTTCATCGCCTCCAGAGTGCAAATCTGTTGACCAGACTTGACCGCCTCACCAGCCTGAACATCAATCGACACGATCACCCCTGGGAGTGGGGCATTCAATGTCAGGCCACCACCAGCGGCAGGTGCAGGAGCAGAAGGTGCTGCAGTGGGAACCGGGGTAGGTTGAGTTGTGACGGCGGGGATCACCGCAGGCCCTTGAGCCTCCGGGAAGACCTGGTAGACCTTTCCATCAACTTCAGCCAGAACAGGGTTGCTGTGGACGTCTTTGATGGTGACGTTGTAGACTTTTCCTTCGATTTCAACTTTGATGATCATGCGCTTCGTCCTCTGTTTGTCTGTCGCGCAACCTGCTGTGCGCGACCTGCGGCAAGCCAGGTGCTGCCGGTTTGAATGGATTGGGTGTCGGATGCAAATACTGTTTTGGGTTTAACGCTCAGCGCGTAAGCCACTGCAATTGCGGCAGCCAGGGCGGAGGCGTCTCCGGTAACCATCTCAGCCATCGGTTCAGGTTGGGAGATGGCATTTTCTGCAGCAGGCTCATTTTCCTCGGTTCGGCTCGTGAGCCTTACCAAGAGAGCCATGATGCCCCAAAGGATGAGGATCATAGCGAACACAATCCCCATGCCGACGACCGTGATTAGCAAACCTTGTTTCAGGGTCTCTATCATCATCCCCCCTTAGACCGGCATGTTTCCGTGCTTGCGCGGCGGATTGGTTTCGACTTTGTTCTGCAGAGCAGCCAGCGCTTCGATCAGCTTCTGGCGGGTTTCAGCAGGCTCGATGACCTCATCTATGTAACCGGCTTTTGCGGCGACATAGGGGTTCAGGTAGGTTTCCTGGTATTCCTGGGTAAGGCGCGCGCGTTCGGCTTCGGGGTCTTCTGCCGCTTTGATCTGCCTGCCAAAGAGGATGTTGGCAGCACCTTCGGCGCCCATCACCGCGATTTCGGCTGAAGGCCAGGCGTAGGTGATGTCGGTTCCAAGATACTTACTGCTCATGACCACGTAAGCACCACCATAAGCCTTGCGCGTCACCACGCTGACCTTGGGGGAGGTAGCTTCTGCGTACGCGTAGAGCACCTTGGCGCCGTGGCGAATAATGCCGCCGTATTCCTGGGCAACGCCTGGCAGGAAGCCAGGGGAGTCGATGAAGGTCACGATCGGCAGGTTGAAGGCATCGCACAGGCGAACTGTGCGGGCAATTTTATCGGCAGAGTTGATGTCCATCACGCCAGCCATCATCATCGGTTCCTGGGAGATGACGCCCACAGGGTGGCCAGCCAGGCGGGCAAATCCAACAATCGCGTTGGGGGCGTAGCCAGCTTGCAGCTCGAGGAAAGAGCCCTGATCCATGATGGATTCGATCGCGGAGCGCATGCTGTAGGGCAGGGTAGGGTCTACGGGAACGAGGTTGTTCAGCTCTTCAGCACGGCGGGTTGGGGCATCCTGGGTGGGGTGTACCGGAGGCATATCCACGTTGTTGGACGGCAGGTAGGAAAGTGCCTGACGTGCAAGGGCTATGGCATCCTGATCGCTCGCGCCAACCATGTGGCAGTTGCCGCTGGTGGTGAGGTGAACGTCAGCACCACCGAGGGTTTCCGAATCGACCTCTTCGCCGGTGACGGTCTTGATCACTGCGGGTCCGGTGAGGAACATGTAGGACTTACCCTTGACCATGATGATCAGGTCGGTAACGGCTGGGGAATATGAGGCACCGCCGGCGCAAGGGCCCATGATCAGGCTGATCTGGGGGACGACACCGGAATAAATCGCATTGCGTCGGAATATCTCCGCGTAACCGCCCAAACTTCTTACGCCTTCCTGGATGCGAGCGCCGCCGGAATCGATCATGCCGATGATCGGCGAGCCAGTTTTGACGGCGAGGTCCATCACACGGCAGATCTTCTGCGCGTGAATTTCGCCTAGCGAGCCGCCCTGGACGGTAAAATCCTGCGCGTAGACGTAAACCGTGCGCCCATCGACGCTGCCGTACCCGGTCACGACGCCATCGCCGAGTGTTTCGTCGCCCTCGGGTGGGTTCAGCTGGGTGGTCATGCTGCCAATTTCGCGGAAGGTTCCGGGGTCGAGGAGTAACTCGATCCGTTCGCGGGCAGTGAGGCTGCCTTTGGCGTGCTGCTTGTCGATGCGGTCTTGTCCGCCACCAAGTTTTGAAGCTTCCTGCATGCTTTTCAGCTTCTGAATTCGGGAATCTGCCTCTGTCATTAACTCTCCTTAATGATTCAAATATTCCTCCCTTACGGGAGGTGGATCAGATTGGGATATTGTAACACCAGAAACACCTCAGGATCGGTTTAGCGTGCGGTAAAAAAGGTCACATTTAAAGAAAACCACATACCCAGGTGATGGTCCTATTGTAGGCCGGAGATCGTGCGCTTAGGGAAAGCCTCTGTTGAATCCAGTTTTGTTTATGCCGAGAAGGTTTTTTTGTTGCCATTCGTGTCGCCAGGTTCAACCCTGGAGACGAGAACACCAGGGCAGGTGCTGCGGAACGTAACCTACACAGATATCTCATTTTTCTCTAACCTAAAGCAATAATCAGCGTAGGTCAGGTTGCGGTTTTCAACCTGACATCACACACCTCAGCAAGGTTTTTTTGATTTTGCATGTGCTCATCCCTCTTTCTAAGAGAATGTTGGTGGGTTGGCTTGCTTTCGGCACTGGTAGGTATCGGTTCTGTGACGCCAACCCACCCTACCTGCTGGCTTAGTGGCGAAGTTTGCAAGCAAAGCGGATTCCGCCTTACAAAAAATGTCATCGCGAGACCCTTTTGCGAAGGGATATAGTTATGAACGTAAGAATATTGGTGAGTTTGTTATCGGTTCTGTGAAACCTACCTACCCTATCGGGTTAAATGCTGTGGTTGGTTGGCTACAATTCGGTGTGCTTCTGCATATGCTTTTTGACGCCAACCCACCCTATCCGCTTTGTCCCGGTTATAATTTGACTACACATCATTGCCGGGTTCAGTGGCGGAACCCGGCCTACGGATGGCTGCCAATGGAATTTGGGCGTACGGGCGAAGCATTTCTATACAAATACGTTCCAATTCGCCAAGCCATCCGTTAAAATGCTTCGACCCTACCAATAAACATCCAAAAAACCGCTTTACAGGCGCTTGCGTAAGGGTGGGAGCGTGTTATAATGACTGCATGACTGGTCCGGTGAGCGGTCCTGCATTTTGGGCTGCGAGCAAGGAGACCTGCAATAAAACAAAATCTATAGGAGCATACGTCATGGCATTGAAAAAAGAATTGAAAACCGAAATTATTGAGAAGTACGCACGCGAAGCTGGCGACACGGGTTCACCCGAGGTTCAGATTGCATTGCTTTCAACACGTATTTCCCAGCTGACCGATCACCTGCGCATTAATAAGCACGACGAGTCGTCTCGCCGCGGTTTGTTGAAGCTGGTAGGTCAGCGCCGTCGTCTTTTGGCTTATTTACGCCAGAAGAATTATGATAGTTTCCTGGCGATCACGGAATCTCTGAATATTCGCCGGAAATAAGTATTAAATGAAGGTCGTTTGCATGAAATCAACTCCCACCGCCTGTTCAAATAGAGGCGGGGGAGTTTTTCATGCTTATTAATTAACAAGTCGATTTATGCCAGTCGGGTATTGAAAATTGCTGATCAGTCTCTGAACGGCGGCTTTCAGT
>CAYSVX010000005.1:0-51964 GCA_964434665.1 uncultured Anaerolineaceae bacterium | reverse complement strand
TCCCGCGCCTCGCGTATTCTACACTCCGACAGCTGGCAGATCGAACCGACCGTGGCTGTTGTCTGGCCGGATCGCTGCGTCAGCGCCAAGGGTCAAGCCTGCGGCATCTGTGCCCGCGCCTGTCCGTACGGCGCCATCGACTACACCAAGGGTCTCGCGGCGGAAGTGATCACTGCCAAGTGCCACGGTTGCGGTGCCTGTGTTGGCGAGTGCCCGCACGACTCGATCACCCAACTCCACTACACAGACGCCCAGGTGCTGGCGCAAATCCGCACCCTGCTGGCGGTCGAACCGGAGAAGAAAATTCTCGCTTTCCGCTGCCAGTGGTGCTCCTATGGCGGCGCCGACCTCGCCGGCACTTCTCATTTCGAATACAGCGCCAACGAACGCGGTTTGCGCGTAATGTGCTCGGCTCGCATGGATGCAGATCTGATCTACGAAGCCTATCGCCTCGGCGCGGGCGCGATCCTTTACTCTGGCTGCCATCCCCAGGACTGCCACTACATCACCGGTCAGATTGCCGGCGCAAAACGTGCCGCGCGGCTTGAGAAGATGTTTGAGCGTATGCAAATGAGCCCCGGCCGCTTCCGGGTCGAGTGGATCAGCGCTGCGGAGGGCGATAAGTATGCCCGAGTCATCAATGAAATGCAAGCCTCACTGGATGCCATCCCTGAGGATGTACTGAAGGCAGAGATTGAGCGGATAAAACCTGAAATGGCCAAGAAACTCACCAAACTGGGTGATGTGCCCGGTGTTGCCCAGGCAATGGTTCAAGTTGACTTCATCGTCGATGAAATGCTTGGAAAGGTGGTTCCAGCATGAGCGGTTTCACTGACCCCAACGTCCTCTCCGAACGCGTAAAAGCTATTCCTGGCGGCGACATGCTGATGTTGTGCTACTCTTGCGGCACCTGCACCAGCAAATGTATGATCCAGACCAAACTTGAGAGCAGCTACAACCCGCGGCGGCTGATCCGCGAAGCGGTCTTCAACATGGACGATGACGCTTTTGCAGACAAAACCACCTGGCTTTGCACCGCTTGCGACCTCTGCTACCCCGCCTGCCCGCAAAAAATCCACATTTCCGGCGTGATCAATGCGGTCAAGGCGTTGGCAGTCGAAAGTGGAAAGAAAACCCCTTACCAGGTTGCCAAAGTAGATGAATCCACCTGTGTAGCCTGTGGGCTTTGCGTCAAAGTCTGCCCCTACGAAGCAATAACGCTGGTCGAAAAGCGCGTCGCTTTTCGCGGCACCATCACCGTCGCCTCGGTGGACGCAGGCAAATGTATGGCTTGCGGCATGTGCACCGCAGCTTGCCGCTCCACTTCCATCCGCCTGGCCCAAGACTATAACGATGCCGAATTGATTGACACACTTTGGTCATGGCTGGGCACAGAAAGGGTATCCTCATGAGCGAGACCCCGAAATTAGTCCTTTTTCAATGCCAGTGGTGCCTTTTCTCACCGGCGGACCAGGAGTGGGTTGATACGCAACTCTCCGAAAACATCCACCTTGCCAAAGTGCCCTGCACTGGTCGCATCAATCCGCTCTACCTGTTGAACGCGGTTCAGGGCGGCGCGGATGGCGTCATGGTCAGCGGTTGCCTGCCTGAGCAGTGCCACTTCAAGACCGGCAACATTGCTGCCCGCCGGCAGTTGGAAGAGTTTTCAGACTATCTGAACCACATCGGTTATGAACAGGATCGCATCCGCTTCCTGTGGCTGGATCTGCAGGATCGCGGCATCATCCAGAAGGAACTGGCTGCCTTCGAAGCGCAAATAGCAACCCTTGGACCTGCCCACAACCTTGCCACGCGCGTTACTGAAACAGCTGGAGGTGCTAATGCCTGATATTGATGCCCTCAAAGCTGAAGCCAAACGCATTCTTAGCGAAGGTGTGGTGGAGATGGTCATAGGTTTCAAAGCCGGCGACACCCCCCTCCACCCGCAGCCGGCGTTTTTCAAAACTGTTGAAGAAATAGATGACCTTGTTTCCGATGGTCTTTGCCAAAACAATCTTGCTACCTACCTCACGCGCTTCCCGAAGACCCAAAAGATCGGCATGCTGGTGCGAGGATGCGAGAATCGCTCGGTAAACGCTCTGGTTTTTGAAGGGCAGCACCCAAGGGAAAGTCTTCATCTGATCGGTGTGCCCTGTGAGGGGATCATCGACTGGCGAAAGATCATAGCCCAAACCGGTGAAGAAGTGGTCAGCGTAATCGAGCAGAGTGATAACACCATTCTGGTAGAAGCAAAGTCAGGTTACTTCACCCTCGAAAAAGACACACTTTTGCACGAAAGCTGCGCGCGTTGTATCCATCCGAACCCGATCTCTGCTGATGTCGTAATTGGCGAACTGCTGCCTGAAGGCGATCCAACCCTGGCACGCGAGAAGGTCGCCGCTTTTTCAGAGCTGTCTCTCCAGGAGCGCCATGCCTGGTTCCGCCAGGAAGCTGAACGCTGCATCCGCTGTTACGCTTGCCGTGAAGCCTGCCCAATGTGCTACTGCGAGGAGTGTTTCGTGGATCACATCAGCCCGCGTTGGACCGAAAGCGGCACCACCCCTGCTGGAATGCAAGGTTGGCACATCGTGCGCGCTTTTCATCAAACCGGGCGCTGCACCAGTTGCGGCGCTTGCGAACGTGCTTGCCCGATGGACATCAAAATGACCTACCTGACCGAGAAACTCAACGAGGATATGCGTCAAAAGTACAACTTTGAAGTTGGGCTGGACGCCGTCACACCGCCGCCTTTCTCGACTGTTACCCTGGACGATAAGTCCCGCTTTGTGGTTTGAGGAGAGCAAAAATGAACCTTATCCTCAAAAAAGACGACCTGAATCAGCTGCTGAATGCCTGGCGCCAGGATTACGAGGTTTATGCCCCGCAATCCCTGCAGAATTTCACCCATTTTCTGCCATTGCAGGAGGGGTTTGAACTCGCGTTCGATAAAGCCCACAACACGCGCATCCCGCCCAAAGCACTCTTTCTGCCGACCTCTGAAGCACTTTTGAAGTTCACCCGTTTCGGTGGATACGAGCAGATCCCCTCCGAAACCACTCCCCGCGTGATCTTTGGCATCCGTCCCTGCGACGCCCATGCCATGACCATGCTCGACACGGTTTTTGAGCAGGAACGCTACACCGATCCTCACTGGCAAGCCCGCCGGGATGCCACGCTTATTGTCGGCTTGGGCTGCCACGTGCCCTGCCAGACAGGCTTCTGCACCACTGTAGGCTCAGGTCCGTTCAACCATGCTGGGCTTGATGCGATCTTGACAGATCTCGGTGAGATCTTCATGGTGGAAACCTTGACAGAAAAAGGCGATCGCCTTTTCGCTCAGCTTGAGCCAGCTTTCGTGTATCAGAGCGTCCGGGCAATCGAGATTCAGCAAGCCGCTAAAGAGAATATGCCCATCGCCTTTGAGACCGAAGGTCTCAAGCAGAAACTTGATCAGAACTTTATCAGTCCCTACTGGGAAGAAGTTTCGCGCTCCTGCCTTGGCTGCGGGGTGTGTACCTTCCTCTGCCCAACCTGCTTCTGCTTCGACATCGTCGATGAAGCCCAACGCGGCGAACGTGTGCGCAACTGGGACACATGCATGTTCCGCACCTATTCCCTCGAAGCTTCAGGGCACAATCCGCGCCCCAGCCGCGTGGAACGTACCCGTCAGCGCTTGAACCATAAGTACAGCTATTGGGTGGATCAGATCAACCAGATTGGCTGCACTGGCTGCGGTCGCTGCGTGCGTTACTGCCCGGTTGGTTTGGATATTCGCGCCATGCTGCGCAAAGCTCATCAACTTCCAAGTGAGGTAGCCCATGTCTAATGAGGCTCACAGTCCCTATCTGCCTATCCCCATGCACGTTTTGCATGCGTATTACGAGTCCACCGATCGCTCGCTGAAAACCCTTGAGCTGAGTTTTGACGACCCGCAGGATGCGCGTGAATTTTTCGCTGCCTTCAACCCGGGTCAATTCTGCCTGTTGAGCGTCATCGGCAAGGGCGAGTCTGCTTTGGGCGTTGCCAGTGCCGCCTGGGAAGGGGATTTTGTCCGCTTCACCGCACAAAAGCTGGGATCTGTCACGAACGCCCTGCACGAGCTCAAAGCCGGCGACCCAATCGGCATGCGCGGACCGCTTGGCAACGGTTTTCCCCTGGAAGATTGGAAAGGCAAGGATTTGGTCATTATCGGCGGTGGTTGCGCTTTTTCAACCCTTTACGCCCTCACCAAACACCTGCACCATCCCTCCAATCGTGGAGATTACGGCAAACTCACGGTCATTTACGGCACACGCACCTCGGGGCTGTGCATGTACAAGCAGGATATTGCCGCCTGGCATCAGCGCGATGACATGGAAGTGCATCAAGCCATTGACGTTCCTGAACAGGATTGGCTTCACCACGTTGGCTATGTGCCCGATGTGGTCAGAGAGGTCAGCCCTTCCCCAGTTAACAGCGTGGCAGTTGTTTGCGGTCCTCCAATTATGACCAAATTCACCCTGCCCGCACTCGTCGAGCTCGGTTTCACCCCCGAAACCATTTTCACTTCGCTCGAAAAACGCATGAAATGCGGCGTTGGCAAGTGCGGTCGCTGCAACCTTGGTCCAAAATACATTTGCAAAGACGGTCCGGTCTTCAGCCTCGCTGAGCTCAACGCCCTGCCGGCAGACCTTTAGGAGAAACATGAGTCGCGGTATTCCAAAGAAAACCAAAACCGAACACGAAATGACGATCCATCGCTCGATGGTGACACGCAATTACCTGATGCGGTGGGATCTCGACCGCTGCGTTGGCTGCCAGATCGGTCCGATCGTCTGTCCCAAAGGCGCTCTCACGCATGTGGAAGCGGAACTGAAAGACGGACGTATTGTAAAACGCTCCTCGGTGGACGTGGACGAGAAAAAGTGCGTCAATTGCGGCACCTGCGTGGAATCCTGCCCCACCCATGCCATTTCTCTTACCGTCAATGGCAAACCGGAAATTCCGGTCATTGAGTACGGCGCTTACCCGGAATTTATCACCAAGACCATTTTCCGCAAGGAAAAGTTTGATTTTTCGCTTAAAGAATTCCTGATCGATAACTGCCCCACCGGCGTCATAAGCTACGATGAAGTACGCGATACCATGCGCGTCGATTTTGACAATTGTATCCACTGCCGCCAGTG
Organism: uncultured Anaerolineaceae bacterium; assembly: GCA_964434665.1. GTDB lineage: Bacteria > Chloroflexota > Anaerolineae > Anaerolineales > Anaerolineaceae > Mesolinea. The sequence goes on along the minus strand of CAYSVX010000005.1, from coordinate 46,799 downwards.
TGAAGTTGCCAGCAAAGGCGCTTTTGAGGTGCGGCAGGCTTGGGTCGGCTCGGTTGAGCTGCATCGCGAACGCTGCGTGGAAGGTTGCCTGGCGTGCGCCGACATCTGCCCCACGCGTGCCCTCCACATCAATGACGCGGGTGAACTTGTTCTTGCAGACTATTACTGTATCAAGTGCGGCGCTTGCATGGAAGTCTGCCCCATAAAAGCTGACTACGCTGAAGAACCCTTTGAATTTGAGTCCCAGGGCATGACCCTCCAGCGGAAACTTAAGCGGCTGACAAATGCTGACGAACTGCCCATCAAGGTCGAACGTTGGCGCGTGAACCACACTGAAGTGTCGAGTGCGTCCTGGATTGAGGCACTGCGCAAGGTGTCGGATGACAAAGCCAAATCCATCGAGATTGACCGCAAGCGCGCGTTACGACGAGCAGACCTGATCGACGCGCTTCGTGGAAACTTGCTGTCAAAGGCAAAACTTAAAAAAGAAATAGAACCATAGGTTTTTTCTCAGTTAGGAGGAACCTGATGAAATTACCACAATTTCTGATGTTCATACCATTCCTAAAAAAGTTAATGGTTGAGACCTCCGCCGAAGCAGTCCACAAAGCCTGCAAGATCCTGGATGAAAATAGGATTCCCTATCGTGTTCAGACTCTTCGCTTGCGGGGCATCATCGGCACCGGCATGGAGTCGAGCAGTTATATGCGCTTCAACGTCTCTCAAAACAAATGGGGTTCACAACCAACAACTTCTTACGCGATTTTTGTCCGCCGTGAGGATTACGAGACTGCCCGCCAGTTGACTGGCTCAATCAAAATGGAGTGAGTCCTGCTGCTCTGGAGGCATCGCTCCAAAGCCGTACCGTGTTGTAAAGTCGAATGACCAGCCCGTCGCATGGTTGTATTCGGGATTGCGTTCGCCATGTTTGAAGATCAAAACCCTGGCTTTGGAACGTAACCGCCCAAAGTCGCGTAGGTTCGGCGTCGCAGTGATGACGTTTCTGAACGTGCCAGTGTTGATGTAATAGGTTTCAATCCCCTTTTCTACCTTCATCAACTGCACTGTTGGGTAGTGCGTATGCCCCGAAACAATACACCGAATAGGCGAGTTTGGTTTCCGTAGGCATTCTTCTTTGAGAATAATATCCGATTGATCGCCAATTTTCGACCGGCGCGAAACCGGAGAAAGCAGACCCTTGATCATCCAGAAAGGCACTCCGCTTCGCCAAAGCCGTGTTTTCAGGATTGCTTTCAAGCTGGCTGCAGAAAACCCGGTTAGTCCGCCAAAAGCAACCATCTGTTTGCCAATTTCCGGGGAGAATGCCAGGGCATCGAGCATGTTCACGAAAATCGGCTCGATCAAGCGCCAGACTTCCTTCATTGATAGCCCGGGGGTGGAGAACAGGAAGTTGATCAGCGCGTTTGAAGGCCGCACGTTGTCAAAATCAATCAATCGCTGGAACAAAACTGAGAGATCCTGGTCTTGCAGAATGCCTTCCTCGGTGTAGTATTCTTTGAAGAGCAAAGGCAATTTTGCCGCAATTTCCGTTGTGACAATATCCCCAAAGGAAGGCCTGTCGTAGTATTTTTTGTCGATCAGGGTCGGAATTTCGGGCCACTTGCGCACATCCGCCCCAAAGTTAACCGAGTCGTATTCATGTCCGTGGCGGATAAGTATCCTGGTCTCACCATTTGTGCGATGCAGGTACTGATTGTCGAATGGCAGATTGGATGGCGCCATCCCCAGAAAACTGCGGGTGCGGTTGCGGACGCGTCGGCTTGCATTCAGCAGTCGGTCATGATTTCCGGGTATGAAATGGATCCGAACAGGTCGGCGAAGTTGGATGGTCAGGTTGCGGAACAGATCCAATGTGGCAGAGACACGCTGATCACCTGCAATCGCGTCCATTATCTCGCTGATGCGACCTTCCAGCTCACTGCCTTCAGTCACATCGTCGTTGTGCGCGTAAGGTCGCAAATGATCTTTTTGCCAGAGCAGTGAACGGGTGATTTCAAAAATATCTCCCGCCAGAACCAGGTCAACATCCTCAATATTGTCATAGCGAATAAACTCGCCGATTTCATTGAAAAACGAGCGGTAAACTTCAGGTGGCAAATTGTGATTGAAGCGATGCTCCCCAATCGACAGGGAACTGCTGTCTGCAAAATGCAAATCCGACATTACGATGATCACAAGTTTTCTCCTGCCAGTATTGTATTACAACACCCGCCTGGTTTTACTCGGTTTAGCAAGGAATTAAGGTACCTGGATCCTGAAAGCGCCTGATTCTCTTGTGCCAACAAGTAAGAAATTCGCATCCAAAGGATCAAACGCCAGAGCCTGGACTGTCCATTCAAAGCTATGCGCAGTCCAATTACTTCCGCAATCCTTGGTGACCCACACCTTCATTTGCTCAGCCACTGCCCACGCACAGTTGTCTGCTTGCGAAACTGTAGTCAACAAATCGGCACTGCTTGAACCTCCCACCCCAATTGTCAAAGGTGGCAAACCCACCGATGAATCAACGTCAATGTCCCAGGAGCCTGCCCGCTTATTTAGGCCAGTCGAATCAAAATTGAAAACAGCACACTCGCCGGTTTTATCACAGGCAAAAAGCTCGGCTTCGTTCTCGAAAACCGATTTCATGTTTTGAATGACCCAGCCATCCAACCCTGCCTGTTCCCACTGGTCGCCCTTCATCACCCACAAACCCGAGCCGGCAGTGCCCATGAGCAGTCCTCCGTTTTGCCACGCCACGCCGCTTGGCTGAACCTGATTAATCAGGTCAATCCCAAAGGCTTCATCAGGCAATAATACACGTTTCGCTACCCAAATTCTGCCGTTGTCCACAGCTTCCTGGCTGGCTTCCGGCAGCCCAACAGGTTGCCATATCTCACCATCCCAAACGTTCATCCAACCGCGTCCGAGGGCATAAAGCTCCTCATGTGCCACTACCAGTGAGACCACGTCCAAATTGGTTAATCCCTCGTTTATTGGTTCCCAGGTTTCCCCTGCATCGCTGATCCTGAATATTCCCTGCCCAAAAACAGCCCCTGCCAATGCTGCAGGCTCACCAGGCAATTCTTCCAGCCCGGTGATGGAAGTCAAGCGCAGGTCAGCCATGATACTTTTCCAATTAGAGCCGTAGCTGGTGGAGCGGAAGATACCATTATTCTCTGTTGCGGCGTACCATCGCTGGGGAATCCCATCAGCGATCACAAAGTCATACAAACGCTGCCCTGCCAGACCGCGCGAAACCCAACTTGATGCAAAATCGTCCGAACTATACAGTCCATTACCGTAAGTGCAGCTGAAAACCCTCTTTTGCTGCCTGCCAAAGGGATCAAGAGTGACTCTGGTCAGCCTCACACCTACCGGCAATCCAACACTGCTTTTCGCCCACGCAGCTCCGCCATTCCAAGTGCGATAAATGCCATCTCCATGCCACACGGCACCATAGACCAGGCCTGCATAGGCACTATCGATGGCGAACGATCTCGCCGAGAAGTCGGTTACGCCTGAGTTGATCGGGCTAAAGCTCACTCCTCCATTCACACTCTTGAAAAAACCGTGTTCGTGCGCGGTAAGGTAGACCGCAGTCGGGTTGGTTAGGTCAATATCCACATCGTAAAAGTAATCCAGAGTAGGAAAGCTGCTCCCAGTGAGCAGAATTGCCCAGTTTAACCCGCCATCCATGCTCCTGGAAAGATAACCTTTCAAGCTGCCGCTGATCCGTGAAACGACGAACATCCGTTGAGGGTTGGCTGGATCAATTTCAATATCATATATGATGTGGTTATTGAGCACGCCCCCATTCGAAGCCCGCCAACTTTCGCCAGCATTTGTAGATTTATAGATTCCCTTGCCATAAGTTCCGGCAAAGACAATACTCGAGCTGATTGGATGGGTTGCCAGGGACTGGATCGTAAGACTTCCCAAGCCCACGTTTTTCCTGTACCAGGTTGTGCCCTGGTCAAAACTCTTGTAAACGCCGCTTCCAAAATGCCCGGCATAGATGTTGTCATTCTGACCTGGGTCGATGGCGAAAGAAGTGAATGTACCGCCCACAGGTCCAACAGGCGTTGGGTCTGCCGTACGGATTAGTGGCAAGTAGTATTTGTAGACCCCGGTGGGTGTGATGGACTGGCTAAAAGCAGCACTGGTACCCAGAGCACTGGCAACGAGACTGATCAAAACCAACCATACAAGCAGTCCAGGTACACTGAAACACAGAGAATGGGAACCCTGCAGGTTTTTGCGCATATTTCCTCGCAGTGTTCACTGCAACTCCCGTGCCCGGGAAAACCTGCGTTCTCCTAATTGAGAACCAGCCTGAACGCTTCCAGGGTGACTTCCACTGCTTCGTCGTCGATATCGTGATGGGTTACCATGCGATATTCCCCTGGACCCGAGTCCATCAAGAGCACGCCATGCTGCTTCATCGCCTCCAGGAATTCACCCGTGGAAAGCGCGACGCTTTCATCAAGGTTAAAGAACACCATGTTAGTTTGTGGGGAGTTTTTGGTCAGGTGAACTTTTTCAATCTTACGAAGACCCAGCGCCAAAATTGCCGCGCGCTGATGGTCCTCCGCGAGCCTGTCCACCATTTCATCCAACGCCACAATCCCTGCCGCTGCAATGATGCCAGCCTGTCGCATAGCGCCGCCAAGCACTTTTCGTAAGCGCCGTGCTTTTTTGATGAAGGCTGCATCGCCGCACAGGACCGACCCCACCGGTGCACATAAACCTTTGCTCAGGCAAAAAGTAATCGAATCAGCTGGTGCCACTAACTTGCTGGCTGGCAAACCCAATGCCACCGCGGCATTGAAAATTCTCGCTCCATCCAGGTGCAGAAGCAAACCATGCTCCCGCGCAAAGGCAGCCAGACTCTCAGTATATTCAAGGCTCAGAGGTACTCCACCGCAAAAATTCTGGGTGTTCTCGATAATTATCAATCTTGAAATCGGCGAATGTATGTCCTCCGGATCATTCAGCGCGTTCTCCAGATCCTTCAGAGCAAGGGTGCCATCCGCTTGGTTTGGAATTGTGTGGATCACTACCCCTCCCAACGCCGAGACGCCGCCTGCCTCATGCAAAAAGGTGTGCCCCTGGGTGCCCATGATCGCCTCTTCGCCTCGGGCGCAGTGCGCCAAAACCGCCAGCAGATTGCCCATGGTGCCGGATGTCACGAATAACCCGGCTTCCTTGCCTAGCAACTCAGCTGCTTTACTTTCCAGGGCGTTCACTGTCGGGTCCTCACCGTAGACATCGTCGCCCACTTTGGCGTTAGCCATGGCAAAGCGCATGTTTTCAGTCGGATGGGTGGTTGTATCAGAGCGAAAATCGAAATATTTCATGGTTTACTCCTTCTCGAGCGTGGATAATGTTTCTTCAAGGTCGGCTGCCAGAGGAGCGATGAACTCAGTTGGCTCTTCATCGCCTGGCAGCTTGATGGATAGTTTGTGTGCGTGCAAAAAGAAACGGGGAATATCGAGCGATTTCTTCCGACGCCCGTAAATCTTGTCTGCTGTGACCGGGCAGCCCAGAAAAGCCATGTGCACCCGAATTTGATGCGTTCTGCCTGTCAGGGGCTGCACTTCCAGCAAGGTGTGATCACGATATCTTTGAAGCGTGTGATACTCTGTGACCGCGTTTTTTCCTTTGTCGCCATATGCCACAGCCATCCGTTGTCGGATTTTTTCATCCCTTCCGATTGCCGCCTCAACTCTGCCGGTCGGAGTAGGCGGTTCGCCATCCACCAGCGCGAGATAGGTCTTTCTCGTTTTTCGGGACTTGAATTGCCGCACCAACCAGTTGTAAGCGGCTTCATTGCGTGCCAGGATCAATACGCCGGATGTTTCTTTGTCCAACCTGTGAACGATTCCTGGTCGCCCAGCCTCACCAACCTGCGCTATTTCAGGCCAGCGGTGCAGGATTGCGTTCACCAGGGTATCCTGCGAGTTACCAGCGCCCGGATGCACAACCATACCAGCAGGTTTATTGACCACAATGACATTTTCGTCAACATAGATCACATCAATTTCGATGGGTTGTTCTTTCAATATGTTCTCTATTCGCGTTGGCAAAGAATAACGAACAGTGCTTCCAGATTCAAGTTTGAAGGAGGATTTTTGTTGAACATCTCCATTGACGTAAACGCCGCCATCCGTGATCATCTGCTGAAATTGCACACGTGAAAATTCTGGTTCAGATTGCGCCAGGAATTTATCGAGCCGCAGCCCGCTTTCCCCTTCGTACCGCAATTCTTTATGCATCCTCGCCCGGTTTAACTTCCGGATCTGTTTTCGATCCATTCTTTTCTTTGATAATCATGTCCAGCAGCATCAATCCAACACCGATAGTTACAGCAGAATCTGCAACGTTAAAAATAGGGAATCGACCGACCGCAATAAAGTCCGTCACAAATCCAAGCGAGAACTGGTCGATCAAATTGCCAACTGCCCCGCCTAGCATCAGGCTCAAGGCGACTTTCATCAGAGTGTCCCGAATTTCAGCTTTCTGATAGAAAACAATGATGAATATGGCAATCGCGATTCTGACAACCGCCAGAATGGGACCAGCGTTTTGCAAGGTCCCAAATGCCGCGCCGCGGTTCTGCCAGTAGAGGAAGCGTAAGTATTCTCCAATCGCGGGGATCGGAGCCCAGGACGCGCCTAAGGCAAGGTTTTGTCGAACCAGGACTTTCGTTATCTGATCGAGCGCGATCACCGCAGCGGCGACCAAGAACAATAGTCCATTATGCTTTAGAAACTTCTTCACTCAGCCTCTCCTCGCACAGCCTGGAGGGCAAAGTGTAATTCCTCGCCATCAAACGCATCGTTCGCTTGGGTCAATCCGCGCGGCAGATCCTCGTCCAGAACTTCCAAAGCCAGTGTTTCTGCGGCAATGTAGGCTTCATATTCCTTCACAGCCTCACTCAACGCCTGGCTCGCCTGGAAATAAATTTTGATTCTGTCAGCGATGTCCAACCCCAGACTCTTGCGCTGGTCCTGAACGCGCCGAACGAATTCCCGAGCCAGACCTTCAAGGAACAACTCCCGGCTAATTGTCGTGACCAAGGCTGCCAGGTAAGGTCCATCGGTTGCTACCGAGTAGCCTTCTTTAGCCGCTGCGTGCACCTCCACCTCTTCGGGCAAGATTTCGTAGAATTTGTCATCGACTTTGATCACCAGGTTCAAGCCAGCCAGCAGCCTCTCGGCGCTTTCCTTTGCGGGCAAATCAAGAATCGCTTGCCGTACTTTTGGCGAAAGCGCTTTGTACTTCTGCCCCAGTTGCTTGGGCAGAGGGTTGAGACTGTATTCGACCGCTTCTTCGCTGCCTCCCAGCCCCCTGACTTGTTTCACATTCAATTCATCCTCAAGGATTTCACGGAATTGGGCTATCACTTCCATTTCATCCGCGCTGCCTACCGCAAAAGCGACCTCCGAAAGCGGTTGACGCACTTTTACGTTCGACTTATTGCGTGCGGCGTGCCCGAGCGACGCCAGCTTCATCACCACTTCCATCTGGTGATTTAGGGTTTCATTGATCATTCCCAGATCTGCCTGCGGCCAGTCAGCCAGATGGACCGAGATCGGTGCCTGGTCATCAGAAGACCTCACCAGATTCTGGTAAAGTGTTTCTGCCATGAAAGGCATTGAAGGCGCCAACAACTTGCTCACCGTCACCAACGCCCGGTAAAGCGTCTCGTAAGCAGCAGCTTTATCGGCATCCGACTCGCTCTTCCAGAAACGCCTTCTCGAGCGGCGCAGGTACCAGTTGGAAAGGTTGTCCACAAAGGCTTCGATCGGGCGGGTAGCACCGACCACGTCATAGGTTTCGTAGGCTTTGGTCACATCTCTCGTCAAAGCTTCCAATGATGAGAGCAGCCAGCGGTCCAAATCTGAGAATTGAGGAATGACCGCGGAGTCCGGCGTCCAGTTATCCAGGTTGGCGTAAGTTACGAAGAAGGAATACGTGTTCCACAACGTCAACATGAAGCTGCGAACCACCTCCCCCACCAGTTCCGTGCTAAAACGGCGTTCGTTGCCTGGAGGACTGGAGGTGTAGAGATACCAGCGCATCGCGTCGGCACCGTAGGCGTCGATCACTTCCCAGGGGTCAACCACATTGCCCTTGTGTTTCGACATCTTCTGGCTTTCCGCATCCAGGATCAAGCCCAGGCAGATGACGTTTTCAAAACAGAAGTTGTCAAAAACCAGCGTGCTGATCGCATGCAGAGAATAGAACCAACCGCGGGTTTGGTCAACCGCCTCACAGATAAAATCTGCCGGGAACTGTTGCTTAAATTCCTCCAGGTTCTCAAAAGGATAATGCCACTGGGCAACTGGCATTGCGCCTGAGTCAAACCAGACGTCAATCAGCTCGCTCACGCGGCTCATTCTGCCTTCTTTGCACTTAGGGCAGTCAAAGTGCACCTCATCCACATACGGGCGGTGCAGTTCCAGTTCGCTCTGGTCCTGCCCGGTCAGTTCGCTTAATTCCGCGACGGAACCAACGCAGTGCTGATGCCCGCAACTCTGGCAAACCCAAACCGGCAGCGGTGTGCCCCAGTAGCGGTCGCGCCCCAGAGCCCAGTCCACATTATTTTCCAGCCAGTTGCCAAAACGCCCTTCCTTGATGTGCTCGGGCACCCAGTTGATCTCCTGGTTGAGTTCCACCATGCGATCTTTGACCTTGCTGGTGCGGATAAACCAGGTGGACCTCGCCATGTACAATAGCGGGGTGTCGCAGCGCCAGCAGAAGGGATAGGAGTGGGTCATCGTTCCGCGGTTGAACAGCAGACCTCTTTGCTTGAGGTCTTCCATGATCAATGGATCGGCATCCTTGACGAACATGCCCGCCCATGGTGAAACCGCCGGCTTGAACTTGCCTTCATCGTCGATGGTCAGCAAAACCGGCAGATCATAGACTTTGGAAACCGCCATGTCATCCATGCCAAATGCCGGGGCAATATGCACCAGCCCGGTGCCGTCACTGGTGGTGACGTAATCGGCATTGACCACGTAATGGGCGGGTTTATCAGGTGGGAAGAACTTATACAACGGAGCATACTTCTTGCCCTCGAGTGCCTTACCCTTCATACTCTTGAGCACCTCCACCTTTTGGTCACCAAAAACCAGCGGGATCAATTCTTTCGCCAGGATCAACCTCTCGCTGGACTCACCTTCAACCCTGACCATGACATAGTCCACGTCAGGATGCGCGGCAACGGCAACGTTGCCCGGCAGGGTCCAGGGCGTAGTGGTCCAGACCAGCAGATAGGTGTTAGGCTCCTCCACCAGCGGTAAACGCACCGTGATGCTCGGGTCGACCGCGTCTGCATACCCCTGCGCGACCTCATGGTTCGAGAGCGGTGTGCCACAGCGTGGGCAGTAAGGCACAACCTTGTAACCTTGGTACAGCAAGCCCTTTTCCCAGATCTGGCTCAATAACCACCAAACCGATTCAATGTAGGGATTGGTGTACGTCACGTATGCCCGGCTCAGATCCACCCAATAGGCGATCCTTTCGGTCAATTGCTCCCATTCCTGAATGCGCGAAAAGGCTGATTCACGGCAGAGAGCGTTAAATTTTTCAATACCATATGCCTCAATCTGGCTCTTCTCAGTGAAGCCTAATCGTTTTTCGACCTCGATTTCGACCGGCAAGCCGTGCGTATCCCAGCCACCCCGCCGGTCAACAAAGTAACCTTGCATCGTGCGGAACCTTGGGAACATGTCCTTAAAAGCCCGTGCCAAAACGTGATGCACACCGGGTTTGCCGTTAGCAGTTGGAGGACCCTCAAACATCACGAACGGCTCACGATCTTTGCGGTCGTCTGATGACTTTTTGAAGATCTCATGAGCCCGCCAGAAACGCAGGCGAGCTTCTTCCTCCTGCTGGATATTCAATCGCGATGACACTGGTTTGAACATAATTGCTCCTCTTGCGGCTGGGCTGCCCCAGCCTAAAAAATAAAAAAGCCCGTCCCCTACAGGGACGAGCCGGAACTCGCGGTACCACCCCGCTTCTCAGCCATGCTGAGCGCTTATTGGGCCCTCTGTAACGGAAGGGCGATCCGGCGCGCTTACTATCGTCTAGCGGGTTCAGCTTGCGGCTCTGGAAGGATTTTCCTACAGGGGGTTCTGCCCGGCTTTCACCATCCCGGTTCGCTATCAGCCTGCCTGCAGTACTCGTTTCCGTCTCTGCCGATCAAACAATAATTATCTCATAGCACTAAAACCTTGTCAAACCTTATGAGTAAAAAAGTTGTGAGGAGTGGAGCTTGGATAACATTAAATCTCTACGTTACAGACCTATAACTGTTACCAGTGACACTTACCGTCTAAGATCAGCTTATTGTACCTTCACTTTTTCTGAAGAAATGACCAAAACCCCAATCAAATTATAAAGACAGTGGTACAATATGATTGGATTTCAAAATACCTGCAATAAATAATCAGATATATGGAAAAATAAAGCGAAATCCAAATGATTTATTCCTTTCACCCAATTTCAGAGAAATGAATTTACAATTTTCTCATGAAATTATATTTAACTCTATAAACACATTCTCTATTTCATAGGAGGGAAAACCAAAATTAATTTAATAGAACACATCTTTCCCAATAAAATTGTGACCAAAATTTTCAGCTAACTTGGAGGAAATTATGAAAAATAGCACAACAATAACTCTACTGACATTTGTTTTTATTTTCTCAATCCTGGCAATTGGTGCAGCGCAAACACAAGGCGTTGCAACAGCAACCGATATAAATGTGGCCTTGGGCGAACCAGGGTTAAGCTATAAATATGAATCGACTCTTGGGGTTTATGGGGAACCGTATGTCTTTTCAGGTGATCATATTAACCAACCAGAAGGTTTGTTTGTCGATTCAGACGGCGCGTTATATGTCGCAGAGAGAGTGGGATCACAAGTGATCAAGTACGCATCTGATGGAAGTTATGAGATGTCGTTCGGTTTCTATGGGAATCCCTGGCAGCACGACAATTTCTTATATCAACCTTCGAGTGTTAGTGTGGCTGAAAACGGTCATGTTTTTGTTGTATACCTCCAGGCGATCAAAGAATATGGTCCGACTGGCAATTTCATTCGGTCTTTTCCTGAAGAAGATCCGTGGGCCAGCGGAAATGACAACGGTCACTTCGATTATCCCTATGACCTGATCTTCAGTAATGACGGAACCAAGTTATTTGTTTCTGATGTGAATAACAAAAGAATTCAAGTTTTTTCCTTTGATACGGATGGAAAGTTAGTCTACGAGGAAACAATCGATGTAACCAGCGCGCTAATGCCAGATGGGGGATTTAACGAAATTCGCGGATTGGAGATTGACTCATCCGGTCGCTTGTACATCACCGATTATATTGATGCAAGGATTCACCGCTGTACATTTAATCCGGCAACTCCTCAATGGGAATGTGAAAATTACTTCGGCGTTGCCGGCGAACCAGGAGATGATCTGGAGCATCTCAATTATCCATATGATATTTATGTAGACTCAAGCGATAACATTTTCATCGCTGATAGTAATAATTTCCGGATATTGAAATGCACGGAAAGCGGAACGTGTGAATTATTTGCAGGTGGTGAATGGGGGGAGGGTAATGATCAACTCACTTTCATTGCTGGCATCACAGGGGATGCTTCCGGTAATATTTACGTGAGTGATAAGGACAATTTCCGAGTGCAAGTCTTTGACAGCGATGGCAATTATTTGAAAACTTACGGCACCACAGGAGTTCCTTATATAACTGATAATGATCATATAAACACTGCTGAAGGTGTTGCCGTCGATACGGATGGAAGCATTCTGATCACAGAGCGTGACGGCTATCGTTTGATCAAACTGGATGCCCAGGGAAACCATCTCTGGACAGTAGGTGAAGCAGGTGTTTGGGGGGAGGACAACGAGCATTTTGGTGCCTATTGGGGAGGGTTGGAAGGGAGCCCGGCAGTTGATGCCAACCACAAAGTATACGTGGCAGATTCACCAAACAACAAAATCAAAATCTACAACGGCGATGGAACCTTTTTCAACTCATTTGGCTCCTATGGCCAGGAAAACAACCAGTTTGATCACCCAACATTCGTCTCAATCAGCCCATTAAATGGGGATATCTATGTGTCTGACACCTACAACCAGCGTGTGCAGGTGTTTGGTGCTAACCTGGAACACAAAGCAACCCTCGGAGTTACAGGGGAAATTGGTTCTGACGATTCTCACTTTGCCTATCCACAGGGTATTGCCATTGACCTAAATGGAGATATCTTTGTCAGCGATCTTGAAAATAACAGAGTACAGAAATGTTCTTTAACAGAATCTGCATATATCTGCGAGACTTTGATTGGTGAACTTGGCGTAAACGATGGAGAATTCGGGCATGTTACTCCAGTCGGAATTGCAATAGGTGATCAAGGGTGGGTATACATTGCGGACCAGTGGAACTCGCGGGTTCAGGTTTTTGATGCGAATGGTGCCTTCTTGACCTCTGTTGAAGGTCGACGAGATGTGCCATTCGCTACAGTTGAAGGAATAGCTGTAAACAAAAGTGGCGAGATTTTCATAGCGGATCTATTCCATCACTCCATCCAAATCTTCTCTCCCGGTGTGCCCAACTGGAAGCAGGTCAACCTCAATGGGTTTGGAAACAGGTCAAATGTATGGGCTTCCTCCATTGAGGTGTTTGATGGCTATTTGTATGTTGGGGCGGCTAATTGGACAGACGGAGGAAGGGTTTGGCGGTCGAGTGACGGTGAACACTGGAGTGCCTTTAGTAACAACTTTGAACCGAGTTCAACGATCACTGATCTTGAGCAATTCGGTGGGCAACTATACGCAGCCATCAGTTGGGGACAAAGTGCCGGGCAAATCTGGCGATCCGAAGATGGAACTAACTGGAGCCAGGTCGTTGAAAATGGATTCAATAACGCGGCTAATGGTGGTGTCCATAGATTGATAGAATTTAATGGATATTTATATGCTGGCACCAGCAATAGTGATTCTGGTACAGAAATTTGGCGCAGCAGTTCAGGCGACACGGGTTCATGGAACAAAGTAGTTGATGGTGGCAATGGGGATGGCAGTAACTACCAGATCAACACATTTGAGATTTTCAATGGTTACTTGTATACAGGCACTGAAAACACAAACGATGGCGCTGAGATTTGGCGCACAAGCACTGGTACTACTTGGCAGCAGGTGAACTTGAATGGCTTTGGTGATCCGGACAATGTTCACATTGGCAGCATTGTTGTTTTCAATAACATGCTTTATGCCAGTACTCAGAATTGGAATGGTGCAGAGATATGGCGATCAGCCAACGGGATCAATTGGACCAAAGTGATAGACGGCGGCTTAGGGGATCCTGAAAATTTCAAAGTTGAATCGCTCTACGCCTTTGACGACCATTTATTCGCAGCTTCGAACAACGATTTTACTGGTGTCAATGTCTGGAAATCGGCGGATGGAAATACCTTTGAGCAGATAAATATTGGTGGATTTGGGGACAGCAACAATTTGTATACTCTATGGAACACAGCCACTATTGATTTCAATGATCAACTTTACATCGGTACTAGAAATGATGCTAATGGTGGCGAGTTGTGGCGCTATGAGCCAGATGGATCGAATATATACCTTCCCATGATCATGAAAAACTAAAAATTGCTAAATCTACATTCTTTCTTCCCAGAGAGCTTTTACAGTAAAAGCTCTCTGGTCTTGTTTTGTTAATTCTTACTTTCTCCGAAATATTAGTAGCGGCACTTTTGAAAATTAAAAAAACGGTCTTGTGGAGACCGTTCCTAAACATCGGTATTTATCTCAATAATTGAAATTTCTGGGTGCCTGGAGGGGGTCGAACCCTCAACATCTTCATCCACAGTGAAGCACTCTGCCATTGAGCTACAGGCACCATGTAGGCGGCAATTCTAACATACCCCTTGCAGTCTCGCAAGCATTATTTTGACGCAAATGATCCATCAGCTTTTCGCGTTCAACGCTGACCTGTTCAAAATTGTGCAAATCTTTGACCACCACTTTTTGTCCCTCAATCTCCTCTGGTCCGAGCACGAGCGCCCTGCTGAGCCCCAGGCGGTCAGCGTATTTGAACTGCTTAGCCAGCTTTTCGGGCTCGGCCTGGATCACTTTGAAACCAGCTGCACGCAGCTCACTCCCCAGGCGAATGGATTCCGCCAGGGTTTCCTCGTTGAACACAGTCACAAACAGGGTCTCGGGGTCCACAAGGTCAGCAGGGATCAAGCCGAAAGCTTCCAAAACGAGCATGATCACCACGTCCCCCATCGCGAATCCCACTCCGGGCAGCGGATTTCCGCCGACGTCGCCCACCAGGTTGGCATAGTGCCCGCCTCCCAGAATTGCCCGGAACTCCCCATTGACAGCATGTGCCTCAAAAACGGTGCCGGTGTAGTAATCCAGCCCTCGGATGATCTTTGGGTCATAGGAGACGTATTCTTTCACACCCAGGGCTTCCAGCAATTCAAAAAGGGCTATCATGTGCTCGGATTCACGCCAGAGCTCATGGTTACCCAGCAGTTCCCTGACCGCTTTGAGTTGTTCGGCGTTGAGACCCTCCGCCAGCACCTTCTCATCCCACACATCTGAAGGCAATTTATCAATTCGGTCAATCAGATGTAACATGACAGGTTTTTGTTCTGTTCCAATCCCAATCCTGCTCAGCTGACCATCCATCAATTGACGGTCATTTATGTAGAGCTTTACTTGTTCAGGGGTCAGCCCTACATTTTTCAGGAAAGTTGCTGCGACTGCCAACAATTCCGCGTCCGCCTGGATGGAATCGCTGCCTATCTGATCGATGTTCCACTGGAAAAATTCACGTGTGCGCCCCTTTTGCGGGCGTTCATAGCGCCAAAACGGTCCAAAAGACCACCATCGCAACGGAAAGGTTAGGAGGTTTTGCTTTGAAGCAACCATGCGGGCAAGAGTTGGGGTAAGTTCGGGTCGTAAAGTGATTGGGTCGCCGCCGCGGTCGTTAAAAACAAATGCCTGTTCCTTTACCAGCTCTTCTCCGGATTTCGCCGCGTAGAGATCAATCGTCTCCAGGCATGGTCCTTCATACATCTGGTAACCAAAGGCTTCCGAAGCCTCCGTCAGCTTCCGGATCAGCCACTGGCGTTTTGCCATTTCATCAGGATAAAAATCCCTGGTACCCTTGACACTCTTGATCACATTCTTCATAGCAACCTCTTTGTAATTAACTCATTAGTATAACATGTCGGGTTTCGAGTAAAATAAGCCAAGTAACTATTAAGAGGATGTGAAATGAAATTTTTGGATGTAATTTCTCTCTGCGAAGGCACGCTTCTCACACCGGATGTGGACCATGTTCCCGAAATCAAAGGCGGCTTTGCTGGCGACTTGATGAGCGATGTGCTTGCTTCAGTCCAGTCAGAAGCGGTGCTGATCACTGGTCTCTGTAATCCCCAGGTCGTTCGGACTGCATTAATTGCGGATATCCGCCTGGTTATCTTTGCGCGCGGAAAGAATCCGGGTCAAGAAATCCTTGATCTCGCTATAGAGGAAAACCTGCCTGTTGCTACTTCACACCTGGGTCTCTACGAGATTTCAGGCAGGCTCTCCCAAGCCGGATTACCCAGTTGCGAATTGGAAATGAATCTTTTTCCAAAAGCCTAAACTACGATGAGCGACCAGCCTACTGTCTCCGATAATCGCGCTGGTGTTATCACCAGAGTTGAGGAACTTGGCTATGAACTAAAAATCGGCCAGGTGATGACCACCAAGGTTGTCACATTTTCTCCTGAGACGACCATTCTCGAAGCGCTTGATGTGATCAAACTCCATCGAATCTCAGGCGCGCCTGTCACGGTGGACGGTGAACTTGTCGGAATCATTTCCACTGAAGACTTGATCCGGGCTTTGAGGGACGGGCGAATCGACCGCAGTGTCTCAACCTACATGACCAAAGAATTGATCACTGTCAAAGCCATAGACAAGGTTGTGGAGGCGCTGAAAGTATTTCAAAAGACAAAAGTCGGCCGCCTGCCTGTCGTAAATGAGAACAACAAATTGGTTGGGCTGATTACCAAAGGAGATATAACCAACGGCTTGTTGACCGCCCTTCAACGGGACTATCAGGCTGAGGAAATTATTCGTTATCGCGCTTCCCACTTGTTTGAGGATATCGAATCAGACCGTACGAGCCTCATCCTGCGGTATTGCATCATCAAGGACGACTTCGTCCACGGCGGTGCAGCTTCCAACAACATCAAGAGAGCCCTCCTGCGCCTTGGTGCCAATCGGCAGATTGCCAGGAAATGTGGAATTGCCGTATATGAAGCTGAGATGAATCTGATCATCCACACCAACAATGGGGGCTTCCTGAGAGTTGAAATTGAGCCGCACAAAATTACCATGGAAGCTTATGATGATGGCCCGGGTATTGAGAACATCGAAAAAGCCTTAACCCCTGGATATTCCACCGCAACAGAAGAAATTCGCGACAAAGGCTTTGGCGCAGGTATGGGCTTGGTCAATATACGCTCCTGTGTCGACGAAATGACCATGAAGTCCTCAAAGGAAAGCGGCACAAATCTGTTTATGACCATGTATTTGAACAAAACCGAAAGTTGAGGTTAAACAAAACATGTGCTCACTCCAAACCATTTTAGATAATATCGAACTTCACGTTCTGACAGAACCGCTCGAGTACTCGCAAATTGAAATCACATCCGGCTATACCTCAGACCTGCTCAGTTGTGTGATGACTGGAGCCCAGGCTGATGGTATCTGGGTCACTTTGATCGCCAACATAAACATTGTGGCGGTCGCCTCTCTGCTGGAAATTCCCGCCATCATCATCACAGAAGATGCTCAGCCCGACGCGGCAACCATTGCCCGCGCAAACCAAGAAGGCATAGTGCTACTCTCCACACCTGTTGGCAGTTACCAGATCGTTGGAAGACTCTGGGAACTGGGAATCAAAGATACCAGTCCAAACAAATGAAAAGCCTCAAGGCAGAACTTCATATCCACACAGTACTCTCCCCCTGTGCCACGCTGGAAATGCTGCCCCCCTTTATCGTAGAACGCGCCCTCAAAACCAACACCCACCTGATCGCGATCACCGATCACAACGCCAGTGCTAACGTACCCGCTGTTATCAAAGCTGCAGAAGGCAGTGATCTGACCGTCCTGCCAGGAATAGAGCTTACTACAGCAGAAGAAATCCACGTAGTTTGCCTTTTCGATACCTATGCGCAGGTTGCTGAGTTCCAAAAAATCGTCGATCAAAATCTGCCAAATATTCCAAACAATCCTGATTTCTTTGGTATGCAGCTGATTGTCGACTCAGAGGGAAATTATGTGGATACCGAAACCCGCCTGCTCAGCAACGCGACATATCTTTCAATTAATGAAGCCCAACGGCATGTGCAACGCCTTGGGGGTCTTTTCATCCCGGCTCACGTCAACCGCGAGGAGAACGGTCTCTTGCCCCGCCTGGGCGGCATCCCTCCTGAATTGAATTTGTCGGTTCTCGAGATTACCGGCATTTCCAAATCTCAGGCTATTCAGCGCTATCCATATCTCAAGGATTACCATCTGATACCCAGTTCCGATGCCCATGATCTCGACGCGATCTCCGGCATCCTGAGCTTGCGTATGGAAGCAATTTCAGTTGCAGCCTTACTCCAGGCCTTCGAGACTCAATATTGATGGACAATTAACCACATTCTCCGTTCACCTCATCGCTCTCCCGTGCCTGGAAAAACATTCACATCTGTCTTAATTAGCAGTTACACGTTGACCAAAATGCCTGAAAAGAGTAAACTTCTTGTAACATTTTTCACAAAGGTGGATTACCTTTGAGATATAGGAGCATGCAAAAATGACGTCAACACCTAAGCAGCTGGATCCCCTCGACAACCCCCAGATGAAAAAGATCATCGACGATACCATCTCGGAATATGGTGAACAGAATGGCGCTTTGATGGTAGTTCTAAACCATCTGCAGGCAAAAATTGGCTTCATCACAAAACCAATGCAGTCCTATGTCGCCCAAAAAATGTTTGTTCCTGTGAGCAAAGTTCATGGTGTGGTGTCCTTCTACTCATTCTTCACCACCGAACCGCGCGGCAAACATGTTGTTAAATTCTGCATTGGAACTGCATGTTACGTTGGTGGAGCTTCCCAGTTGATTGATAAAGCCAAGCAGGTATTAGGAATCGAACCCGGTCAAACCACTTCAGATGGACTTATTACGCTGGAAGTGTGCCGCTGTGTTGGCGCCTGCAGCCAGGCGCCTGTTGTCGTGGTTGACGAGCAAAATCATGGGCGTCTGAAACCCTCGCAATTCGCCAAAATATTGACCGACGTTACAAAGAGTGAGGCGGCGGTTTGAGAGAGCTCTCACTTCACCTTCTTGATATCGCCGAAAACAGTATCTCTGCTGGCGCTTCAAGAATCGTGATCTCTGTGCGTGAAGACCTGGTGGCTGACGAGCTGTGGCTTCAGGTTGCCGATAATGGCAAAGGTATGTCTGAAGAAATGGTTGCGAATGTGCTCGATCCTTTTGTTACCACTCGCACTACCCGAAGGGTTGGCCTTGGCATCCCTCTGCTCAAACAAGCAGCTGAGGCTTGTGGCGGATTCCTCAAAGTTGAGTCAGAGCAAGGCATAGGCACAACATTAACCGCCAAATTCCAGCACAGTCATATTGACCGGATGCCCCTGGGGGACCTCGGGGACACCATGATCACCTTACTTTTGGGTACCCCCGCAGTAAATTGGGTGTTTAATTATCAGTACAATGATCAGTGCTTCGAATTCGATGACACGGAAGTCAAAGAAGTTCTGGGCGATATGCCGCTAAGTGATTTCCGCGTAATAGAATTTTTATCCAACACCATCTCAGATGGTATCAGAGACACAAAAAACATCACCACCGAAGAAGGAGTCATGTATGCCAACCATTAAATCTATCGAAGACCTCAAGCGACTGCGAGAGGAAGCCCAGAAAGTCAAAGAACTGCGAGACCAGACTGGCAAGACTCAAATTGTAGTAGGCATGGGTACTGTCGGTATTGCCGCAGGTGCACGCGATACGCTGAAGGCTATCCTTACCTTCATCGAGGAAAAACACCTGCCAGATGTCATCCTTCGCCAGACCGGCAATATTGGTGTGGGAGGAAAAGAACCAGTTGTGCAAGTGATCCTTCCGGGCGCTGAAACAGTTACCTACGGCAAAGTTACCCCAACTATGGCTACTCAGATTATGGAAGAGCATGTCGTAAAAGGAAATGTTATCCAGGATTTCCGCATAGAAGCCTGAGTCCGGCCAAAATTTAATAAGGAAGGTGAATGTAGCTATGGCGTATTATCGTTCAACTGTGCTTGTCTCAATGGATCCTATTTGTGTTGACAAAGGTGCATTGGAAGTAAAAGAACAACTGATCAAGGAATTGGGGCTTCTCAATCTCCTGGAGGAAGTCCAGGTTTTGGACAGTCCCAGGCTGGGTGATCCTGACACGGAAGGTCCCGATATTCTGGTTTACCCCGAAGGCAGCCATTACATCCAGCTAACCCCTGCCACGATCGTTCGCATTGTATTAGAACATTTCGTCAAAGGTCGCGAACTGCAGCAATATAAAGCTCGCATGCGCGATGTTACTGATGAAGAGCTTAGCGAACCCAAAGACAAGGAAATCCGCATTATCCTCGAAAACATCGGTAAGATCGACCCCCGAAATATCGAGGATTACATTGCAGTCGATGGCTACCAGGCTTTGGCAAAGGTCCTTGGTGAAATGAGCCCGGAAGAGGTTATCCAAACCATCCTCGATTCCAAACTGCGCGGTCGTGGTGGTGCTGGCTTCCCAACCGGTTTGAAATGGAAATTTGCCCGCCAGGCTCCAGACACCCCCAAATATATGATCTGTAACGCAGACGAGGGCGACCCTGGTGCGTTCATGAACCGCAAAGTCCTTGAAGGCGATCCCCATTCCGTTCTCGAAGGCATGGCAATCGGCGCTTTTGCCGTTGGCGCCAGCCAGGGCTATGTCTACTGTCGCGCCGAATATCCCATCGCTGTCAGCACGCTCAACACTGCTATTGAACAAGCAAGAGAATATGGTTTGCTTGGCAAAGACATCCTCGGTTCTGGGTTTGACTTCGACATCGAAGTCCGTATGGGCGCCGGAGCGTTTGTCTGCGGTGAAGAGACCGCCCTTATGGCTTCAATTGAAGGTGCTCGTGGTGAACCTCGCGCCCGTCCTCCCTTCCCTGCCTCAAAAGGCTTGTGGGGCAAACCCACTAACATCAATAACGTTGAGACCTACGCCAACGTGCCAAAGATCATCCATCGTGGACTTGAGTGGTACACCAGCATGGGCTCGGAGAAAAGCAAGGGCACCAAAACCTTCGCCCTCGCGGGTGACGTTGCACACACCGGTCTGATCGAAATCCCCTTTGGCATGACCCTGCGCGAGATCATCTACGATATCGGCGGCGGCATCAAAGACGGCAAAGGTTTCAAAGCTGTCCAGACTGGCGGTCCTATGGGCGGCTGTCTGCCCACCTCAAACCTTGATCTGGCCGTGGATTACGAAACCCTCGGAGCTGCTGGCTCCATCATGGGTTCGGGCGGTATGATCGTGATGGACGAAGAAACCTGCATGGTGGACATCGCCCGTTTCTTCATGGAGTTTACCCAGGACGAATCCTGCGGAAAATGTGTTCCCTGCCGTGTCGGCACCCGCCGCCTCCTTGAAATTTTGGAAAAGATTTGCGCGGGTAAAGGCGAAGAGGGTGACATCGAAGAACTCCAGGAGCTCAGCGAACAGATCAAAAAGAACAGCTTATGCGGCTTAGGCCAGGGCGCACCCAACCCGGTAGTTTCCACCTTGAATCACTTTATGGATGAGTATAAAGCTCACATCTATGAAAAGCGCTGTCCCGCAAAGGTCTGCCGCGCTTTGATTAAGTATGAGATTCTGGATGGTCCGTGTACTGGGTGTACAGTCTGTGCTCGTAACTGCCCTGTGAGCGCAATCACTGGCGAACGCAAACAAACCCACGTTATTGATCAAGACATTTGCATCAAATGCGGCATTTGCCATCAAGTTTGCCAGTATGAAGCTATCAATGTCAGTTAATGAATTGTTTGAATAGGAGATTCCATGGCACCTGTCACAATGAATGAAAATGAGACAATTCTGGGTGTCCAGAAAATTGTTAAACGTATTGGCGCGACCCGAGCTGATCTAATTTCTGTGCTTCAGGCAGTGACCAACGAGTTTGGATTTATCTCCCAAACAGCCATGGAAGAATTATCAGCATTGATGAGCCTTCCAACCAAAGAGATCCATTCAGTAGCAACTTTCTACAGGATGCTCTCAACCCAACAGCGAGGGAGACACGTAGTCCAGTTTTGCGAAAGCGCACCCTGCCACGTCGTTGGAGGAAGAGAAGTCATTGCCACCCTGAAAAAAGCGCTCGCTCTTGAACCAGGTCAGACCAGTCCGGATAAGAAATGGACACTGCTCACCACCAGTTGTTTGGGTGTCTGCGGCATGGGACCGGTAATATTGATCGATACTGACATGTATGGAAATGTTACCCCTGGGCAAGTTAAAGAAATTCTCAGCCGTTACGAATAGGAGATTGCCATGAAAACAGTACGATCCATGATCCTGGTGTCGAACGATCCCGAAAGTAATGTGCGAGGATCTGAAAAAATATTTGCTGCTTTCCAACAACAATTGCAGCAATACGGATTGACAGAAGAAGTTTCACTATCCATGGTCAGCGACCTGGGTTATAGCTATGCCTCCCCTTTGGTGCTGATCTATCCTGAAGCGGTTGTTTATGGTCCCATCAAGGCAGATGATGTTCCTTACATCGTTGAAGAACATTTATACAAAGGGCGCGTCGTCGAAGAAAAACGCGCCCCTGCGCATGAGTTATCCGGCAAGGTCGCCTGGCTTTCCGCCCGTAAAGGCACTTTACCTGCGCAAAACCGCGTCGTACTCAAGAATGTCGGTATCATCGATCCTGAAAGTATTGATGATTACATAGCCAATGATGGATATCAAGCCCTTGGCATTGCCTTGGAAAAAACTCCGGATGAAGTCATCTCAATTATCAAAAATTCCGGATTACAAGGTCGTGGTGGAGCTGGATTCCCGACAGGCACCAAATGGGGCTATGTCAATAAGACCTTTGGTGACAAGAAGTACGTAATCTGCAACGCAGATGAGAGTGAACCCGGGACTTTCAAGGACCGGGTCGTGCTTGAGGGAGATCCCCATGCCATCCTCGAAGCAATGTCGATTGCTGCGTATTCAGTTGGTGCTGATGAAGGTTACATCTACATCCGTGGAGAATATCAACTGGCAATCGAGCGTGTTGAGACTGCAATTAAACAAGCTGAAGAGTATGGTTTGCTTGGTGATAACATCTTCGGCTCGGATTTCAATTTCAAAATCCACGTCCACACTGGAGCCGGAGCTTATATATGCGGTGAGGAAACTGCGTTGATCGAATCGATTGAGGGTAAACGGGGCGAGCCGCGTTCGCGACCTCCTTACCCAACCACCAATGGTTTGTGGGGAAAGCCCACCCTGGTCAATAATGTGGAGACTCTCGCAAACATTCCCGCCATCATTCGCAATGGTGCCGAATGGTATCGAGCTCTTGGCACTCCATCCAGTCCTGGCACGAAGGTCTTCACAGTCCTGGGAAATGTAAATGTAACGGGTTTGATCGAAGTTCCCATGGGCATTACCCTGCGGGAAGTCGTTTCGATCTATGCCAAGGGAATGAAATCTGGTGGTTTCAAATTAGCTCAAACTGGCGGTTCCAGCGGTTCCATTATTCCTGCGAGCTTGCAGGATACACCGATGGACTTTGATTCATACAAAAAAGCCGGTGTTTCGCTTGGATCTGGCGCATTGCTTATCTGTAACGACGAGGTTTGCATCGTGGACCTTGCCAAAGTTCTGCTCAACTTCTTTAGAGTGGAATCCTGTGGAAAGTGCACACCCTGCCGTATTGGCTCTAAACGCGCATTTGACATCCTGACGGGTATCAGCCAGGGTCAAGGATCTCTCGAAGATTTGGATGAGCTTTTGTCCCTCAACAAAGAAATGCTCGAACTCTCAAACTGTGGTTTGGGTCAAACTGCAGGCGTGCCTTTACGGGATATGCTGAATTACTTCCGCGCGGAAGTTGAAGCACACATCCGCCTCGGGGTTTGCCCCACTGGTATTTGCCCGATGCACGCGTCATAAGCGTGGAAAACAAATTTAATTAAGCAAAACAAAAATACTCATAGCCGGTTCTCCGACTATGAGTATTTTTTCTCTACTTGTTTCGTAACGACATCCTTATTGAATGTTCAGGATGCCAACAATTAACATCAACAATTGTTGTCTCAAAATACCCGAGATCAGGCTTGGTGTTAACTTCTTCCAATCAGTTTATGACTATTTCGCTTGGAGCGGTTCCTTTTCGGACTTTTTTCCGAAGAGGCTGTTGAAGCCATAAACTGCCATGATCGAGCCAAAAGCGATGGTACCTAATTTGCCTCCCGCACCACCAAATATGGGCGTGCTGTAAACAAATATGACACCAATAAGTAAACCCGCAATTACCATCATCCAAATCTTTGGACAACGGACTTTGTTAGTCATACCCGCAAAGCTGGCACAAATTGCAACGACTGCTAAAGTTCCACCGATCTCTGGAATAATTGGCAGGATCAGACCGCCCACCAAACCTACAAAACCAGACGCAAGTACAGGACCATTTCCTCTGATGACGTTGAAATAGTAAGTGAGCGGCGCGGCTATCAGTGACACGAGGATTATCATCAGAATTCCAAAAGTATCAGAGATTGGTGCAACAATAAACTCTCTGCCTAAAATGAGGCTTGTAATGATCGTGCTGATAAACGCTATGGTTCCTAATTTTCCTCCAAAACCGCCAAAAACGTAACTGCTGAGGACAAAGATGATACCGGCAATTGCACTTGCGATTGCGACTTCGGAGCGAGTAAACAAAAGTGCGTTGGATGTCATCCCAACAAAGGCGCCACAATAAACTGGCACGGAATACTTTGGCACAACTAAATGTGCAGTGATGCCAACCAGGCTCGCTGCAACCACTGTACTCAATTTGAAGTCACGGCAAATGATACAGGTGAGAACACCCCCGATGAGTACACCCAAAAATTCATATACATGTTTGATCAGGGGAAGTTCGTCGTTAAACTTCTCGTCAGCCAAAATGCGCTTTCCCTCAGAAACAATTGTGATCAGAGCGCCTGCCAGGACGATCAATGAGACTATTCCAGCAACCCATTGAGTCTGCAGTCCTGTGACAACGGTCGCACCGAGCAACATTGTTACAGTGATGGAAAGGATAATAAAACCTGTGAACGGTATCCAGCGTTGATATTTTTGCATCTAAAAATTCTCCTTCAGGAATAATATGAGATACTAAATTACAGCCCAAATATTATAGCATGGGAAGGAAAATCTGAGGTAGATTCTTCCTTGAAATGCTTGGGGGATGTATTATATTTGATCTGGATATTATTCATTTTTCAGTTAAGAACTTTTCTATATTTCGAAATAAAAGCGTTATATTGTAAATTAATAAAGTCAATTTAATATAATTGAAGGTATTTTTTCCAAAACAAAAGTTGCTGATTTGCTTTGTTCCTTTTTTATAACTTTAAGAAAATTACCTGGTAAGTAGGACTCAGGGAAATTGATGAAATGCAATTGTGAAATTTTACACTAGTTAGTGTACGACAACACCCCTTTGGGGTAGAATTGGGTAGTTCTATAAATTAGAGGTATCACCTTAATGACGGCACAATTATTTAGGCGACCTTTCCAATCAGAACCAGAACGTAATAAATAATTACAAGGAAGACAAATGACTAAACTAACCATCAACGGAATTGAAGTTCAAGCGGATCCTAAATGGACGATTCTAAAAGCCGCAGAACATGCCGGCGTAACGATACCAACGCTTTGTTACCATAAGGATCTTTCTCCCACGGGTGCCTGCCGCATGTGCCTGGTAAATGTAAAAGGCGCCAGAGGGCTGACGACTGCCTGCACGACACCTGTCTCAGAAGGCATGGAAGTGGAAACTGAAAATGAGGGATTGGCATCCTCAAGACGCTCCGTACTGAAACTTTTACTGAGTGTGTATCACGATCAGGGATATAAACCTGACGAGTCAGATAATGACCTCTTTAAATGGGCGCGCTTTTATGGTCTTGATCCCCACCGTTATATGTCTCCCAAGCCGCGCTACGAGGTTGATTCGGATCCAAATCCTTTTATTTTTGTAGATCTGAACAAATGCATTTTGTGCACCCGCTGTGTAAGAGCCTGCTCCGAAATTCAAGGTCGTTTCGTTTGGGGGGTTTCTGAACGGGGTTTTGAAGCCCATGTCGCTCCCGGAATGGAAGAAGACATGATCGATGCCCGCTGCGAGTCTTGTGGCGCGTGTGTTGCCTACTGTCCTACCGGAGCGCTCTCACTAAAACCAACCATCAAAGTTCAGCCTGCTGAAAAGAAAGTTACCACAACCTGTGCATACTGCGGCGTTGGCTGCCAATTTGATCTCAATGTAATTGACGATACAGTCGTTAAGGTTACTTCAAACCCACTTGCGCCCGCCAATGGAATGCACCTGTGCGTCAAAGGTCGCTTTGGCTTCTCCTACATCCACCATGAGGACCGCCTGACCAAACCAATGGTGCGCGAATACCTCCTCAACGGCACCCAACGACCTTCACATTCGGATCGTGGAAAGTGGGTCGAGACCGATTGGGATACTGCGCTCGACCTTGTGGCTAAAAAACTTGCCGGGGCACGCAATACCTATGGACCAGACAGCGTCGGCGTCTTATCTTCAGCCAAATGCACCAATGAAGAAAACTACCTTATGAACAAATTTGCCCGCCAGGTTATCGGCACGAACAATGTCGATCACTGCGCGCGTCTCTGCCACGCGAGCACAGTGGCTGGGCTGGCAACCGCGCTTGGTTCCGGCGCTATGACCAATTCGATGAGGGATGTTTACGAATCCGCAAACTCTATGCTCGTGATTGGTTCAAACACCACTGAACAACATCCGGTCTTTGGCGCAAAAATGCGGCAGGCTGTCTTGAACCGTGGCGTCAAACTGATTGTTGCCGATCCACGGAAGATTGAACTCTGCGAATTTGCCACGATGCACCTTCAACAAAAACCCGGCACCGATATCGCCCTGGTCAACGGTTTGATGTATATCATCCTCGAAAAAGGTTATGAGAACAAGCAGTTTATTGAGGAACGCACCGAGAACTTTGACGCGTTGGTCGAAAACGTCAAACAGTATCCCCCTGAGAAGGTTTCCACGATCACAGGCATTCCTGTTGATCAGCTTTACCAGGCAGTAGAGATCATCGTCAAAAATGCTCCAATGGCAGTATTCTGGGCGATGGGTATTACCCAGCATACCGTCGGCGTTCACAATGTGTTCTCACTCGCAGATCTGCAGATGATGCTTGGCAACTTTGGCATTCCTGGCGGCGGTGTGAATCCCTTACGCGGTCAGAACAATGTCCAGGGTGCTTGTGACATGGGCTGTCTTGTTAATGTCTACCCCGGTTATCAGGCTGTGGTGGCTGAGGCCTCCCAGCAAAAATTTGAGGCAGCCTGGGGCACTACCCTTTCAAACAAGGTTGGCAAAACAGTCACCGAGATCATCCCGGGCGTGCTGGAAGGCACCACCAAGGCGCTATACATTCTTGGCGAAAATCCAATGATGACAGATCCTGACACAAACCACATCAGGCACTGCCTTGAAGAGTTGGATTTCCTCGCTCTGCAAGAGATTTTCCCAACTGAAACCTCAAAATATGCGGACATCCTCCTGCCAGGAGTGACATTTACTGAGAAAACTGGCACCTTTACGAGCACTGAACGACGCGTGCAAATGGTGCGCCAAGCGATAACCCCCCGTGGTGAGTCCAGACCGGATTGGTCGATCATAGCTGATCTGGCCAAACGCGTCATCGCACAAGGTGGTCGCCAATTCAATGAGGCTCCTTACGCGGGTTGGGATTATGCTGATTCCGCAGAGGTAATGGCAGAAGTGGCTGCCCTAACTCCCAGTTACGGTGGTATTTCGCATGATCGTTTGAATGCCGGTGAGACCCTCTGCTGGCCTTGCCCCAATCCAACGCATCCCGGTACACCTATCCTGCACATCGGCAAATTCACTCGCGGCAAGGGCAGCTTTATCCCTGCCATTCACCTTGATCCCTCTGAATTGCCTGACGAGGAATACCCGGTGATGATGACCACCGGTCGCGTCATCTATCACTGGCACAGCGGCGAGCAAACCCGGCGTGTCAAAGAATTGATGGAAATCTACGGTGAGCACCTCATCGAGGTGTCTCCTGAAGATGCTGTCAGCCTTGGATTAACCGAGGAAATTAATCACGTAAAAGTCACGTCACGCAGGGGTTCCATTACCGCGCGTGCCTGGGTGACGGATCGTGTTCCCGAAGGGCTGATCTATGGAACCTTCCACTTCCCCGAATCGAACGTGAATACCCTGACCAAAGCCGCTTTAGATCCAATTGCCAAGATCCCGGAATATAAAGTTACTGCTGTCAGGATTGAAGCAGTCAACTAACAAATTGTTTTTCAACAACCCCGCTGATCACCAGCGGGGTTGTATTTTTAATTTGCCTTCGCCAGCTCAATTTGCTCAGCAAGCAAAAAATCTTCCTTGTGATTAATGTTAAAAAAAGCCAGCCCATCAGGATCCAGCGCTCTGCAAACAATGCCTTCCATCTCTATCACGCGAACGGAAGGAAACCACGAAACCAAACGACGCTGGTCTGCCTGGATTGCCTGCAGGATGGCACTTTTGCACGTTTCCCGGCGATAGACAGCGTGGAGTGGTTCATAATGATCGCCATTCAACCTGGGAATCGCCACATCTCCACCCGTTTCCTGTAACAGCCGTACGCCCTCATCAAGAATTGCGGCACTCACAAACGGTAAATCACAGGCAACCACTACTACCAGCTCACCCCTGGCCTTATCCATCGCCGTGTATAGTCCCCCGATTGCACCTTTTCCTGCGATGCTGTCCCTTACCAGGTCGACTCCCATAAATGCCAGTTCTTCGGGTTCATTGGTTATTATCAGGACTTCCTGGGCGATGCTTTTTGTCCGTTCATACACTCTTTGGATCAAAGGAACACCCAAAAAAGGCATCAGCATCTTTTTCTCGCCCATCCTGCTTGATTTCCCGCCAGCCTGGATCACCAGACTAATGGAAATATGATTGGTATTCGATTCCATGACACCTCGCTGGTTATTATAATGCCCATGAAGCTTTTTGACCCAGCCATCCCTGACGGTATAATAGCTCCATGCATGAACTGGCAATCACCGAAAGTATCCTATCCATCGTAGAGCAGGCGGCGCAAGAAAACGACGGCGCAAAGGTTACCGACATCTTCCTGGTAATCGGTCAGCTTTCATCGATTGTGGATGATTCCGTACAGTTCTATTGGGACCAAATCAGCTACGGGTCGCTGTGTGAAGGCGCCAAGCTTCATTTTGATCGCCGCCCTGCCATTTTGCACTGTAATTCCTGCGGTCACCAATACCGGCTGGGCGAGATCCTCCAGCCGTGCCCAAACTGCCAAGGTGTCGACGTTTTCATCGAGGGCGGCGAAGAGCTGCTGGTGGATCATGTTGAAATCCTTAGAAAGGAATCCTAAATGCCCCAACGCGTTGAAATTGTCAAGAAAATCATGGATGCCAACGATCGCCTGGCGCAAAACAACCATGCAATCCTGAACCAAAATGGCATTTATGGCATCAATCTGATGGCTTCCCCTGGAGCCGGAAAAACCAGCGTCATCCTCGAAACCATCAAACGATTACCTTCTGAAATCAAGCTGGGCGTGATCGAAGGCGACACCGCACCAGTAACAATCGATGCCGACAAAATCCTTGCTGCCGGCATGCCGGCAGTCCAGATCAACACCGGCGGTGACTGCCACCTTGACGCGAACATGATCGATATGGCACTGGCAGAGCTTCCTCTTGAGGATTTAAATCTTATCATCGTCGAGAACGTCGGCAACCTCATCTGCCCAGCCGCTTTTCGGCTTGGCACGCATGCAAGTGTGCTTATCGCTTCGGTGCCAGAAGGCGACGACAAGCCCTATAAGTACCCCAACATCTACCGCGGGCTTGATGTGTTGATCATCAACAAGATCGACCTGACCCCCTTTATCGACTTTCGCATGGACTATTTCCAACAGGGTGTCGAGATACTCAATCCGGGCCTACAAACTTTCGCTCTGAGTGCCAAAACCGGGGAAGGTTTTGAAGGCTGGATCGCGTGGCTGACCAATAAAGTCAAAGCAAAGTAAGGACCTATGCCCATCGTAAACAAGCGCCTCCATGTCACCGGCATTGTGCAGGGCGTGGGTTTCAGACCTACCGTGTTCAACCTGGCTCGGAAGTATCTTTTGACGGGTTGGGTTCTCAACAACGCGCAAGGCGTGGAGATAGAACTGCGTGGTTTTGAGGAGAACGTCCAGGCTTTCATCCAGGATTTGCAGCAAAACCCGCCCCCTCTGGCCGTGATCGACAGCTTTTCGGTTGAGGACGCGCTAAACCAGGATTACACGGGATTTCAAATCCACCACAGCGAGGATGACCCGTTCGACTTCCTGCCTGTTTCACCCGACTTGAACATCTGCCCGGATTGTCAGCGGGAATTGTTCGATCCCTCTGATCGCCGTTACCGCTATCCTTTCATCAACTGCACCAATTGCGGTCCTCGGTTTTCGATTGTGACCGCCATTCCGTATGACCGTCCCAACACATCCATGGCGGGTTTTACGCTCTGCCCGGATTGCGAGGAAGAGTACCAGGACCCCACAAACCGACGCTTCCATGCCCAGCCGATTGCCTGCCCGGTTTGCGGTCCGCAGGTTTGGTATGAGGAGAGTGGTCAAAAACTGGCGGAACAAGAATCTGCCATTCAAGCCGCTCGAAAAGCACTTTCTGAGGGAAAAATCCTGGCTGTCAAAGGGCTGGGTGGCTTCCACCTGGTCTGTGACGCCCAAAATCCGCAATCTGTTGAACGATTGCGCTTGCGCAAGCACCGCAGCGGCAAGCCCTTTGCCTTGATGGCGTTCAGCCTGGGAGCAATCAAAAAATACGCCCGAGTCAATCCGGACGAAGAAAAGATGCTCACCTCCCCCATGGCGCCTGTCGTGCTGCTCGAGACCACACCATCAGGCAAGGAGCTGGCGCAGTTGGTGGCGCCGGACCAAAACCGCCTGGGTTTCATGCTCCCTTACACGCCCCTGCATTTACTGCTCCTGGAACCTGCCGAAGGATTTCCACAAGTTTTCGTAATGACAAGCGGCAACTTGAGCGAAGAACCGATTGCTTACTCCAACGCTGAGGCGCAAAAACGCCTCTCGCAACTGGCAGATGGTTTTTTGTTACACGACCGTCCGATCCACACCCGAATCGATGACTCGGTCGTCTCGGTGATGGACGGAAATCCCCACATACAGCGGCGAGCCCGGGGATACGCGCCTTTACCGGTGCGAATTCCCACAACTGCCACTCCAACCCTGGCGTGTGGCACTGAGCTCAAGAACACCTTTTGCCTTGTCCGCGACAATTACGCTTTTGTCAGCCACCACATCGGAGACCTCGAAAACCAGGAAACCCTGACCGCTTTTGAGGAAGCCATAAGGCATTACGAAACGATCTTCCGCATGAAACCCCAGCTTTTGGCTGCCGATATGCATCCGAACTACCTCGCGAGCCGTTACGCCCGCCTGCGTGCGTGCGAGGATAACCTGCCCCTGGTGGAGGTCCAGCATCATCACGCGCATATCGTTTCTTGCATGGCAGATAACGGTTTGAAGCAGCGCGAGCCTGTGATTGGGCTGGCATTCGACGGCACAGGATACGGCATGGATGGAAAGATTTGGGGTGGAGAGGTCCTTTTAGCCAATTGGGAAAAATTCGAACGCCGATTTCACCTCGAATACATGCCCCTTCCAGGTGGTGAAGCCGCCGTTCGCAAGCCCACCCGAATGGCGCTCAGCCTGATCCTGCAGGCAGGCATCGACCCTGACAGCTTTCCTTTCCCCTTCCATCAATCTCTGGATCCGGATGAGCGGGCGGCGGTCGCACACCAGGTTCGCTCCGGATTTAATACCCCCCAAACCAGCAGCGTGGGGCGGCTTTTCGATGGTGTGGCAGCTCTTATCGGGCTCCACCAGCAGATCAGCTATGAAGCCCAAAACGCGATCGCCCTCGAGACTATCGCCGATCCCGAAGACCAATCCAGGTATGAATTCCCTATTCAGGACGGTCAAATCCTGGTTTCTCCAGTTATGCGCGCCGTTTTCGAGGACCTCAAACATCGAGTCGCGCCAGCAGCCATTTCTGCCCGCTTCCACAACGGGTTGACATCCTGCGCGGTGAGTGTAACTGAAGAGATACGATCCCAGACCGGCTTACGGCAGGTGGTATTATCCGGCGGAGTGTGGCAAAATAAGACCCTGATAAAGCAAACCATCAACGCGCTCAAAGCCTCAGGTTTTGAGGTCTTCTGGCCTCATAAATTGCCCACCAACGATGGAGGCCTGTCGCTGGGTCAGGCACTGGTGGCACTGGCACTCAGCGGAAATTTGAAGGAGTAAATATGTGTTTGGGCATTCCCGGAAAAATCACGAACATTTACGAGCAGGATGGCATCCTCTTGGCTGTGGTCGATTTTGACGGTGTTAAACAGGTGGTTTGCATCGCCACCACGCCTGAAGTCGAGGTTGGGCAGTATGTTTTGGTACATGCGGGCTTCGCCTTGAACATCCTGAGCGACACGGAAGCTGAGGAAACCCTCAAGATCCTGCGTGATTTGCAGGAATTCAATGCACGCCTACGTGAAGAAGACAAGAATCAATGACCGAACCGCCCAAAAACCTTCGGGATGCGACGCTGACCAAAGCCATCATGACGGAAATCAGGCGGATCACCACCCAACCCTGGAATATCATGGAGATTTGCGGTGGGCAGACGCACGCGATTATGCAGTATGGGCTTGATCAGTTATTACCCCCTGAAATTACCCTGATCCACGGTCCGGGCTGTCCGGTTTGCGTCACCTCCCTCCAGGCAATCGAACAAAGCCTGCAAATTGCCTCCAGATCCGATGTGATCTTCACCACTTTTGGCGATATGCTGCGCGTACCAGGCAACCAGGCGGACCTGTTCACTGCCCGTTCTAAGGGGGCGGATGTGCGCGTGGTATATTCTCCGCTGGATTCCTTGAAGATCGCCAACGCGAACCCGGATAAACAGGTAATTTTCTTTTCAATCGGTTTCGAAACAACGGCGCCAACGATTGCCAGCACTGTTTTGAGCGCAAAGCAAGCGGGAATTACAAATTTCTCGATCCTTCCGGCAAACGTTTTGGTGCCGCCGGCGATGCTCGCCATCCTTTCAAACCCAGCTAATCGCGTTCAAGGTTTCCTCGCTGCTGGTCACGTCTGCGCGGTGATGGGTTATCATGAATATCTTCCCATTGCTGAGCAGTGCCAGGTTCCAATCGTTGTGACTGGCTTTGAGCCGGTTGATCTTGCGACGGGAATTTTGATGACTGTACGGCAGCTTGAATCCCAGCAGCATAAGGTTACCAACGCGTATCCAAGGTTTGTCACCGAAGAAGGCAACTAGGTGGCTCAGAAAATGATCTCCCAGGTCTTCGAACTCGTGGACCGTGAGTGGCGCGGCATCGGTACCATCCCGCTCTCGGGGCTCTGTTTACGTCCTGAATTTGCCAGCTTCAACGCGCTCACCCGTTTTGAGCTGCCCCAGACACCACTGCAAGAATCACCGCTATGTATCGCTGGCGAAGTTCTGAGCGGCACAGCCAAACCTTTTGAATGCCCGGCTTTTGGCGAGGAATGCACCCCTGTCCGCCCTCTCGGCGCGCCGATGGTTTCATCCGAAGGGGCTTGCGCGGCTTACTATCGTTATCATGGGAGGCAGGAATGACCCAGTCAGAAATGCCCAATCTCAAAGGGCCAAATTGCCCACTCCCCATCACGAATTGGGGTCAGATCGTGCTCGGTCACGGCAGCGGCGGGCAGATGACCCATGACCTGGTTCGCGACGTCTTCCTGCGCCGACTGGCTAACCCCATCCTGAATACTGCCAATGACGCGGCAAAAATTCCAGACGCGCCACCCGGGAAACGCCTGGTGGTTTCAACCGACGCCCACATTGTTTCACCGCTCTTTTTCGCTGGCGGAGACATCGGGCGGCTGGCAGTTTGCGGCACGGTAAATGATGTCGCCATGCTTGGGGCAGATCCGCGTTTCTTGACCGCAACGTTCATCCTGGAAGAAGGCTTTCCAATACATGAACTGGAATTGATCGTCGAATCGTTCGCAGAAGCCTGCCGTGAAGCCGGCGTGGAGTTGATCGCCGCGGACACCAAGGTCACAGAAAAGGGGAAATCCGACAAACTGTTCATCAGCACCACCGGTTTTGGTTGGGCAGACAGCACATTGCAGATTGGTGGGGAACAAGCCAAACCCGGCGATGCGGTCATCATTTCAGGCTCAGTCGGGAACCACGGCATCGCAGTGGCTGAGGCACGCGGCAACCTCGGCTTTTCCAGCCAGGTGTGCTCGGATACCGCACCACTCAATCACATGGTTAAGGCACTCTTGGATGCGGGTTTAGACGTACACGTGCTTCGTGACCCCACCCGCGGAGGGCTTGCGACCACTTTGGTGGAAATTGCCCGCCAGAGCCAGGTCAACATCGAACTGGATGAGGAAACAATCCCTGTCGATCAGCCTGTGCGTAAAACCTGCGAACTGCTGGGGCTTGACCCGCTTTACCTTGCGAACGAAGGCAAACTGATCCTTGTCCTGCCTGCAGACCAAGCTGAAGAAGCCCTGCGCAGCATGCACAGTACGCATTATGGCGAAGAAGCCAAAGTAATTGGCCAGGTTCTCGGATCATCCAGGGGGCAGGTCTGGCTTAAAACGCCTTTCGGGACCACCCGGGTGCTCGAAATGCTTGCCGGTGAAATGCTTCCGCGTATTTGTTGAGCTCAGAGCGCGCATGGTGCCCTTTCGCTCTACGTTCATAATTATCCTGATTCTTATTTTCCTGTCCCTGACCGCTTGCCAGGCGAACCCGTTGGACGTCAACCCTTCTCCAAGCCCCTCAATTATCATTCACGAAACTCAAACACCTATCCAGCCCACCCAAACGCCAGCCAATTTGACACCTTCCGCAATATCCTCACCAACAGTTGCCCAAAGTGCCAGTCAGGACATTACCACCCTGGAGAGTGAGCTTATCACAGGCGTGGATTGGTACATTCTGATCCAGGATGCCAACAGCGGAGAATTCCTGTTTGAACGCAACGCTGACACCCCCTTTCCGCCAGCCTCGATGATCAAAATACCAACCGCCATGGCAGTACTGAGCATCCTTGAAGACCAGGGGCGCACGCTTGAAAACCTGAAAAAAACTGGTATCAATGGGCGCAATATTGACAGTCTGCTCGAAGCCATGGTCGTTCGCAGCGAAGAATCCGCCACCGATGCGATGGAGTACTTTGCCCGCGGGGATAACCAACTGCAGAAGAAACTGGATGCCTGGGGATTGACCAGCACGAAATACGACCCACGCACCAGCACCGCCAGTGAGCTTCTCACATCCCTGAAATTACTGAACACAGGAGCGGCACTCAACGAGGAGAACACCCAATACTTGCTGAATTTGATGGGCGTATATACCGAAAATGACCAGATCCTTTTGGGCAAAATCACAGACCAATTACCAGAATGTAAGTTTCTCAACAAACGGGGAACCATGCTCAGTCCGACCATCGTTTCGGACATGGGGATCCTGAAGTGCGCTGAGCAGAGTTGGTATTTGGTCGTAGCCGGCACGCCTGCGACTGGCTCCTCAACGACGTTTGAAGACATCCAGGCTTCCATCGAAGCCTTCGCGATTGCCTTTGCCAGCTATGTGAAGTAGTAACCTGGCTTGGTGCTCCACTCCCCGCCGTACCGAAATATAGTTTCAACTTGAGTACAATACCGTCCGGTTGCATTCAACTTTGGGGTGCCTATCACCTGATGAATTTGAGATTAAATACCAAAATATTCTTTAACTGGTTGTCTATTTATGGAATTAATTTTTATCATGGGGTATCCCTCTGATTTTCTCGACAGAGAGGGGATGGCTCGAGGAAAAGAGAAAAGATGACGATCGGAAGTTCAGTGGGTTTCTGGCAAACGGGAAGAGATATCGGCGGGCAGGTAATCACAAATAGCGAAGCAGAATTCCCTCTCAATAGTATAAACTCGCTTCGAGGGGGTCACGCCATTTTTTGCACCACATGATCTTTGTTCAAACCCCGTAGTAATAGCCAGACAACCAGCCATAGTGCAAGGGCTAATGCAAGGTAAACCCAGAAAACCGGCCATGTAAGGAGGTCGCTCAGGTCATTCATTGCCTGTTTTTGGAGTGCAATCAGCCCGTAACTTCCACCGAAGCCGACTGCAAAGGTCATGATGAACGTTATTGATTGAATCGTGTTGGCATTGTTTACCCTCAACGTAAGCAGGCCAAGCAAGGATCCCACTCCGAATGCCAACAGAGGACCGACAAAAAAGGAAATCAAAAGAACCAGAGAATTGATACCTGGTGCTACCCCCAAGCGGATGGGCCAAATAGCGTTTTGAAGACCAAAGACCAAACCGTTCACCAAGAGGACATAGGGATAAATGAGTACCAGTAAAGCCAGGCATTTTCCAGCCCAAACTTCACGTAAACGTAGCGGTGTTGTAAGCAGCATCTCCAGACGCCCATCGTTTTTTTCCAGTGTAAATGCTTCTGTAGCGAGATACATCCATGTTAACAGAAACAGCCAGACAGGCTGAAGGATGGCAAACATTTGGGCATAACTTGTCGCCATGTAGCTTGCTATTTGTGGAGAAGCCTGGATCATTGTCTGTATGGACTCAATGGGGGAGAACACATAGATCCCAACCACCAACCCTCCCATAAACAGACAACTCGCCCAATACGTTGGCCGCCTGGCAATGCTAAGCTCTTTGCGGAACAATACCAGCATCGGGTTGGTTTCATTTTTTTTCATGGATAATCCTCTTATGGTTTTCTGTAGTCTGCAGATAAATTTCTTCTAGTGTGAGCTGGCGCGGTTCTACCGCTGCAATCCCAATACCAGCTCCCGTCAGCTTGGCAATGATCTGGCTGATAAGTTCCTCGCCCCCCTGGTTCAAAATAACCGTAAGCAAGTTTCCTTCCAGCGCCAGACGTGCCACAAAAGGAAGGGCGGTTAGCTCTTGGAATAACCAGTCGGGAAACGTGTTCCCGTTTTTGAACACCAGCTTAATGGATAGCTCAGGCTGTTGGCCGGCACGTAGCTCGGCCAAACTCCCGGCAAGCAGAACTTGCCCACTATCGATGAGCAACAACTTCTCACAAAGCTTCTCCACCTCGTCTAGATCATGCGATGTTATCAGCAAGGTAAGACCTTTTTGATGTACCAACCCCTCGAGGAGCTTACGAACCTCCACCCGTGCTTCGGGGTCCAGTCCGACAGTAGGTTCGTCCAGAATAAGCACTTGCGGCTCCACTGCCAATGCCCTAGCAATGGCGAGGCGCCGGCGCATCCCCTTGGAAAAAGTGCCCACTTTTCCCCCTGCTCTTTGTTCCAATCCGACTATGGACAGCACGGACGCTGTCCGTTCCTTTTGCCGATTCGCGGGTACTCCGTAAAGCGATAGCCAGAAGCGCAGATTCTCTTCAGCACTCATTGCCAGGTAGAGGCGGTCCTCTTCCTGGACGACACCGATATGGTGCCGCAACGCCCGGTTGGGTTCGTCTTCGGGGTAAGGATCACGCCCGAAGACGTTCACCGTGCCGCTATCTGGTTTCAGCAATCCGAGCAGCAAACGAATACTGGTGGTTTTGCCGGCGCCGTTGTGCCCCAAAATAGCTAAGGCTTCTCCAGGAAACAACTCGAACGAGATTCCACGTAACGCTTGAACTTCTCCAAAATGCTTGATCACTTCCGAAAAGATGATCACTGGCTGCTTAAACTCGCTCATCGTACCCTCTTTTCATCGCATTACCTTCGTGTCTCCGTAATGAGGCATGATCACATGATTAAATATAGTATACCATCAGTCAGCTCGCGTCTGCAAACGAAACGCCTGCCATGCATAGTGCATCACAGATTGGTAAGAGACATCCCCAAACAAACTGCTATTAGGCTGATTCTTTATTTATTGGCTGGATGTCACCCAACAGGCCAATAGCACATTCTGTATACCATTTACAGTTTTCACTACCCATCTGGGCAGCCATGGTTAAACCGCGACTAATACAGTAAATGCAGAAACCCAACTTATCACATCCCCCGCATACCTCCGGATTATGCGGAGTGAGGCTTGCAGTGTGAGAAGTGCGACCAATACAAAATATCTCATCTGCTGAACGCTCAAAAGCATTGCCAAAGAGTAACAAATCAATGCTGGTCATTTGGCACATTCTTACTTCACCGTTCGGTGTTATGGCTGCCGATCGAGCACGAGCACCGCCAGTGAGCTTCTCACCGCGCTGAAATTACTGAACACAGGAGCGGCACTCAACGAGGAGAACACCCAATACTTGCTGAATTTGATGGGCGTATATACCGAAAATGACCAGATCCTTTTGGGCAAAATCACAGACCAATTACCAGAATGTAAGTTTCTCAACAAACGGGGAACCATGCTCAGTCCGACCATCGTTTCGGACATGGGGATCCTGAAGTGCGCTGAGCAGAGTTGGTATTTGGTTATAGCCGGCACGCCTGCGGCTGGCTCCTCAGCGACTTTTGAAGACGTCCAGGCTTCCATCGAAGCCTTCGCGATGGCCTTTGCCAACTATGTGAAGTAGTAACCCGGCTTAGTGCTCCACTCCCCGCCACACCGAACCAATGGGTCTTTTCGTTCCGCTTTTCGTTCCGCTTGAAACTTGCCCATCCGCAAAGTATACTTAGACGAACATTTGACATACCATTGAGGCATAGATGAAGATTGATTTTCAGGAAACAACCGACGACCTTGCGAAACGAATTGACATTCACAATCGGTACGGCTCAAAAGATATTGACGCATGGATGCTGGAAGTGCTCAACCTGCAGCCCGGGATTAAGATCCTGGATGTTGGCTGCGGCTCCGGCAAGCAGTGTTTCTCCTTCTTCCATCATTTGAATGGAAACGCAGAGATCACCGGTACAGATGTCTCCGAGTCGTTGCTTGATGAGGCCCGTGAAAAGAACAAGGCGATTGATCATGCCATTGATTTCAAGCATCTTGATTTCAACGAGGAATTCGACCTGCCCTCGAATCACTTTGACTTGGTCTCAGCCTGCTTTGCCATCTACTACGCGCAAGACATTCCCTTCACCCTGGGCGAAATGCACCGCGTGCTCAAACCAGGTGGCCGCCTCTTTACTACCGGTCCCATGCCCACCAACAAACAGGTCTTCTACGATATTATACGCGAGGCTACCGGCAAGCCCATCCCTCCAATGCCAGGCAGTTCGCGCTACGCGTCTGAGATTTATGGCACCATGCAGAGACTCTTCAGCAAAACTGAGCAGCACATCTTCGAGAACCCTCTGACCTTCAACTCAGTGGAGCCGTTCATGGTTTACACCCGTGCTTCGATGTCGGAAGATCGCCGTTTGTGGAACTCGCTCTTCGAAACCCACGACGAGTTCGAAACGGTTATGAACCAGATCGAAAAAGTGGCTCGAAAACGGTTCGAGGCTGATGGCACCCTCGTGATGACCAAAGTTGTTGGCGGCTTCATCGCCACAAAGTAGGCAATAATGCAAAACATGACCTTTTTTGGTTCATCACTACTGTTTCTAGGCGCCCACCCGGATGATATCGAACTCGGTTGCGGAGCTTTTATTTCAGACATGGTTGCTAAAGCTGACATTCACTGCATGACCTTCTCAGACAACCAGAAAAACCCTGATCTACAGCATCTTGTTGGCGAACACTACGACAGCATGCACCAGTTGGGTCTGACTGATAACCAGATCGAACTCGGGCAGTTCGAAACCCGGCGTTTTCCGGATTTCCGGCAGGAGATCCTCGAAAAGATGCTTGCTCTACGGCGAAAATATCAACCCGAGATCGTCTTTGTGCATACCGCGCAGGATATCCACCAGGATCACCAAACCGTCACCCAGGAAGCGACGCGTGCCTTCCGCGGCACCACCGTTTTGGGTTTTGACGTGCTTCGCAGCAGCTACGGTTTTTTTCCGCATTTTCTGGCGGAAGTCACCGAACAATCGGTTGAGAACAAAATTGCGGCACTGAACAAATACAGCACCTATTCAAACCGCTACTATTTCTCTCCGGAAATCATCCGTGCTACTGCCATTCGCCACGGCGCTCTCGCCGAGCGACCCTTCGCCGAAGGCTTTGACATCATTCGTATTGTAGGCGCATTTGGAAA
This sequence comes from uncultured Anaerolineaceae bacterium, assembly GCA_964434665.1. Taxonomy (GTDB): domain Bacteria; phylum Chloroflexota; class Anaerolineae; order Anaerolineales; family Anaerolineaceae; genus Mesolinea. Next base: position 7,126 of record CAYSVX010000005.1, on the reverse strand, counting down.
GGCATAAAGGAAAAAATTAAGATGAAACAGGCTGACGAACGTCAGCCTGTTTTCTTTTTTACCCAAAATCCTAAATTTGTTGGCTTGCTGGGCGGTTAGAGATTTGCCACCTTGGCATTGATGTCCGACTTTTTCGACCGCGGTGATTTGTAAGGGCGTACGTTGGGAGAATCGTACGGAAACCAGAGTATCTTGTCCGGCACCATCCAGCCATCAGTCAGATAGATATTTTCCTTGAACTGCACTGCCAGGAGCTTGTTATCCACCTGGACGACGGTACCTCTCAGCCAGCCTCTGATGCGCTGACACGCTTTATCCTCGTGATCGCAATTCACTTCCACGCGATCACCAACTTCATACACCTTTTCCTCTTCTGGAGGTCGCATGTAATTCCCACTCTTCATCATAATTAGCTCCTTCTTTTCCTTCACTCGTTAACTTGCTATAAACTTTCTTGACAGACGTTCACCCAATCTGGTTTTAGTCTTTTCGTCAGGAATTCGCTCGATCACTTCCGCGAAGAATCCTTCAACAATCAGCCTTTCGGCTTCAACCAGCGGTATTCCACGCGCTTGCAGGTAAAACAGCTCTGTCGCGTCGATCCTGCCTACGGTCGCGCCATGTGAACAGCTGACGTCATCCGCGCAGATCTCAAGCCCAGGGATGGATTTGATCTCAGAGCGTTCCCCCAACATCAAGTTCTGGTTGGACTGATAGCCGTCCGTTTTTTGCGCGAGAGGATCCACATAGATCATCCCCCGCCAAATTGCCTCGCCATTTCCATTCGCCGCGCCTCTAAATAGCAGGTTGCTTCTGGTATGCGCTGCCAGGTGGTTTTGGACGGTGTCCACACTGATCATCTGCCCTTCAGCAGGGAAATAAACGCCCCTCACCTCAGCTTCTGCGCCTTCGCCTTCGAGACTCACTTCAAGGCTCTGTTTGCCCAGCGCTGTCGCGACCGCTGAATAGATCCAGTCCAGTTTTGCTTCCCGCCCAAGCCTTGCCTGGTTGTATCGGAGGTTGGTTACCTCCTGCTTGAAGACCGAGACATCGGTAAAATGCAACCGCGCATCCTCCTCGAGGACCAGATCGGTCTTCGAGAGTTGGAAAATGCTATCGGCTTCATGCGACTCGCTTTGCGAGTCCAACACAAGTTTAAGTTCAGCCCCAGGTTCCAACCAGATGAGCGATCGCGAAACTGTCATGCCCGGTTTGATCGACCCTCGTAGTCTCGCCACGGCAATTTGGTCTACTTTTAGCCCTCGCGGAACATACACAAACAAACCATCCCTCGCCAGTGCCTCAGCTAAGGCTTGAAATTTCTCCGATGAAGGTTTATTAAGCCGGCTCAATAACCTGGCGATCAGGTCAGGATGGTGATACAGAGCTTCACTAAAAGTTGTGATTACCAGCCCTTGAGGGATCGCATGGTTGTGTTGTGGATCTTCATCCACGTTCGGGAGAAAATTCACTTCAAGCTTGGTATGTAGATCTGTCCATACCTGCGCGTTCGCAAGCCCGACTTGGGAAAAGTCCAGCCAGCGCCACTTTTCGAGCTTGACATTCGGTATCGGTAAGGCTGCTGCTTTCTCCCAGGCTGAGCCCAACACACCAACCAGTTCGCCGGAAAGGCCAGCATTTGCTTCCTTGAAAGCAGTCCTCCACTGAGGCGGGTCCTGCTCAATCCCAAAAACGGAACGGTAAGTCACTTTAGGATCGTGCATGCGCTTACCCTACCGATCCAACCATCTGCAATTGAACCAGGCGGTTCATCTCAACGGCGTATTCCATCGGCAGTTCCTTCACCAAGGGCTCGATGAAACCCGAAACCACCATGATCGTGGCTTCTTCGTTGCTCAATCCACGGGTGTTGAGGTAGAAGAGCTGCTCCTCGCCAATCTTGCTGACAGTTGCTTCGTGACCGATTGTCACATCTTTTGAACCGCTTTCAATCGTTGGGTAGGTGTCCGAACGGGAGTGGGGGTCGAGCAGAAGCGCGTCGCAGACTACATTTGACTTGATATTCTTTAACCCCCGGGCGACCTTCACCAATCCCCGGTACGAAGACTGACCATTCCCTCTTGAGATGGACTTGGAAGTGATCTTGCTGCTGGTGTTATCCGCAAAATGAACCATTTTCGCGCCGGCATCCTGGATCTGCCCTGAACCGGCAAAGGCGACTGAGAGCATTTCGCCATGGGCGCCTTCTCCTCGCAGGAAACAGGCTGGATACTTCATGGTCACTTTTGAGCCCAGGTTGGCATCCACCCACTCCATTGTGCCGTTCTCCCAAACGGAAGCACGCTGGGTCACCAGATTGTAAACATTGGAAGACCAGTTTTGAATGGTGGTGTAGCGTACTCTGGCATTTTTCTTGACAATGATTTCAATCACGCCGCTATGGAAGGATTCCGTTGAGTAAAGCGGCGCTGTGCAGCCCTCCACGTAATGAACCTGTGCGCCTTCATCCGCGATGATCAGCGAGCGCTCGAACTGCCCCATGCTGGCGTTATTCAGGCGGAAGTAGGCTTGCAGAGGCAAGTCTACTTTGACTCCTTTAGGCACATAAACAAACGAACCACCTGACCAAACCGCGCTGTTAAGTGCGGCAAATTTGTTATCCTGGATCGGTACTACAGTCGAAAAGTATTCGCGGAATAGATCCGGATACTGCTTGAGCCCGTTTTCGATGCTGAGGAAGATAACCCCTTGCTTTTCAAGCGCTTCCTGCACGTTGTGGTAGACCATTTCAGAGTCATACTGCGCGCCTACACCAGCAAGATATTTCTGTTCTGCTTCAGGAATGCCCAGTTTATCGAAAGTGGTCTTGATAGTATCTGGCACGTCTTCCCAGGATTTTTGATCGATCTGTTCTGGTCGAACGTAATAGTAAATATTGTCCAGATCCAGACCGCTCAGATCCGGACCCCAGGTGGGCATGGGACGGTCAAGATAATGCCTGTACGCCTTTAACCGAAACTCCAGCATCCACTCAGGCTCTTCTTTGTAAGCTGAGATCTGCCGGACGACCTCTTCGGATAAGCCTCTTTTGCTCTTGAAAGAAGACGTTTCCGGGTCGTGAAAACCGTACTGATAATCGCTTCCCAGTTCGTTCAGGAAATCGTTGCGAGGTACATCAGTCATTGCTGATTCCCGACTCCCCGTAGACCTCCCGGATCCAGTCATAACCACTCTCTTCAAGTTTCAGGGCTAATGCTGCCTGGCCGGTTTCAACGATTTTGCCCTGGTACATGATGTGAACATAATCTGGTTTGAGGAAGTTCAGCATGCGCTGATAATGCGTGATCACCAGGACGCCAAGATTATCACCCACGAGTGAGTTGACACCCTCAGAAACAATCCGCACCGCGTCGATATCCAGACCGCTGTCCGTTTCGTCAAGGATTGCGAACTTTGGCTCAAGCATCGCCAGCTGGAGGATTTCGGCGCGCTTCTTTTCCCCTCCGGAGAAACCTTCATTCAGATAACGCCCCCCAAAGGAATAATCCATGCCCAGGAAGTCCATCTTGGTCTTCATTGCTTTGCGAAACGCGACCAGCGACATTCCTTTCGAGTCCAGGTCAGCTGATTTCATTTTCGAATTTACAGCCACACGCAAAAAATTCGCCAGCGTCACGCCGCTGATCGAAACCGGGTATTGAAAAGCTAAAAAGAGACCCCTGTTCGCCCTCTGATCAGTGGAAAGCCCAAGGATGCTTTCACCATCCAGCAGGATATCTCCCTTGGTGATTTTGTAGCGAGGGTGACCCATAATTGCGTAGGACAGAGTTGACTTGCCTGTGCCGTTGGGTCCCATTAGAGCATGGATCTCGCCTTGCTGCATAGTCAAATTGAAGCCTTTTAGAATTTCCTTTCCATCGACTTCAACAAAGAGGTTTTCTATTTGAATTCTCGCCATAATTTCCTACAGTTCGAAAGAATTTAGGGGTGAAGTATAGCATGCGGGGGATCGAAAGTCAATTTTTTATAATATACCTTAACTTATTAACATTCACCTTCGACAAATTTTTGGCGGTTTAGACTGGATGGGATATAATATTTATCACTAGCGCAGGCATTTTTCATTCATTGCTCATCGCTATAAAATCAAACCCGAACTGGGTTCACTACGTAAAAAATAATAAGGAGAAAGAAATGGCAGAAGAAAAAGGTTTGTTTAATAAGCTTTTTGGAAAGAAAGACTCAAAGAAAGAATTAGAAGAAGCCGCTCGTAAAGCTGCAGAAGCAGCCAAGAAGGAAGCTGAAGTTGCCGCGCAAAACGCGAAACGCGTAGCTGATGCTGCCCGTTACGAAGCCGAAGCAGCAGCCCGCAAGGCTGAACATGAAGCTCGCCGTGCCGCTGAAGAAGCCGAAGCCAAGGCAAAAGAAGTCGCCGAGGCTAATGCCGCCCGTGTTGAACAAGCCGCCCGCTACGAGGCTGAAGCCGAAGCCCGCAAGGCGGAGTACGAAGCCCGCCGTGCTGCTGAAGAAGCTGCTGCATATGTCGGTGAACACACTGTCACCGCTGACGACACTCTCAGCCACATTGCCCTGAAATTCTACGGGAAAGCCACACCTCCCTACTACAAACTGATCTACGAAGCCAACAAAGACATCATTGGCGATAACATGAACATCATTGTGCCCGGTCAGGTTCTTCGCATCCCCGCATTACCCGAAGAATTGAAGTAAAAGCTAGACTGGCAACCATGACAGAAAATTTTGACTTAAGCACTGTTTTTAAAACGGTCACTGAAGCCCTCAAAGAGAGTCAGTCGAATCTTGATGCTGCGGATGAATACAACAGCAATCATGGCACCCACATGGTGGAAACATTCGATTTGATCCAAAAAGCTGTGGAATCCAAATCCGATTTACCTGCTTCCGACCAGTTGGCTTTTGCCAGCGAACAGTTGCGCTTTAACACTACCAGCGGTTCAGCAAAACTTTACGCCGATGGTCTGCAGGATGCCGCCGAGCAGTTTAAGGGTAAGGAATTCAACCAGAAATCTGCTGGCACGTTAATTAATGCCCTCATGGGCAGCAAACCATCAGCCGAAGGCGGTTCTGGTGATTTTCTCTCGACCCTGCTTGGTGGTATGACTGGGAGCTCCCAGGCAAAACCTCAACCCCAAGCCCATCAGCCTGCTCCCGGGCAGCCTGATGACCTTGTGGGTTCCTTACTTGGCAACATTCCCCAGCAAACCAGCAATCAACCGCAAGCTCAACCTGGCGGCGACCTACTAAGCACTCTCCTCGGCGGAATGGGCGGAGCTCAAGCCCAGCAACAGCAGCCCCAACAAGATGCTGGCGGCGACCTACTAAGCACCCTCCTCGGCGGAATGGGCGGAGCTCAAGCCCAGCAACAGCAGCCACCTGCACAGAGTGCTGGTGGAGACCTGCTTAGCACCCTCCTCGGAGGAATGGGCGGGGCTCAAGCCCAACAACAGCAGCAACCTTCACAGAGTGCTGGTGGAGACCTGCTTAGCACCCTCCTCGGAGGAATGGGTGGCTCTCAGACCCAACAACAACCTCAACAAAGCCAATCAGGCGGCGGTGACCTTTTGAGCACACTTCTTGGTGGGCTCGGCGGCAGTTCGTCCTCCTCACAAAGCTCTGGCGGAGGAATGGGAGATCTTCTTTCCACGCTTCTTGGTGGTCAGAGTTCCGGTCAAAGCAGCTCTAATGGTTTGGATGGCAAAGACTTATTGAGTGCCGCACTGGCATACTTCTCAGCCAAGCGAAAAGGTCAATCCAACATGCAGGCTATCATGCAGGCGATTTCCGCTGCCAGCCGGTTTGGTGGCAGCAAAGATCGTGCGCAATCCGGCGCGGTAGTAGTCGATACAATTCTTAATATGATGGGCGCTAATTAGATTTAGTGTCCGCCTAATCTATTCAATCAAAAAGCCCCTTTAAAAGGGGCTTTTTGGTCAGATAAAATTGTTAACCGATCGGGTACTTGTCAGCGATTCGGAGCAGATCCTCTTCGTTGTGGACGTTATCCATCAGATCCTGGAGGAGATCATCATCTCCCAGCATCTCAGCGAGCTGACTCATGTTAGCAAGATGTTCAGTTGGGTTGACGGATGCAAGCGTGAAGAAGAGGGTGGCGTACTTTTCCGGGTCACCTTCGACAAAGAAAACTGGTTTTTCAACCTTCATGAAGCCAATCGCCGTTTTATTGACACCTTCCGCTCCTTGTTGAGAATGCGGCATCGCCACACCCGGAAGCAAGACGATATATGGGCCATAAAGCTCAACAGATTCGATCACTTTCTTAACATAGCGCTCATCCATCGTCCCATCAGCCAGTAAAGGCGTACATCCAATTCTGATTGCGTCGCGCCAATCGGCTGCTTCTTCGATAAAAATACAGTGTTTCTTTTCAACAAAATCGTGTAGTAATGACATTTACACCGTCTCCTTTTTTACCCTTGATCCACTTTCAATAATCTTACCACCGAGCGTAAATAAGTTAGTTGCCGTGGGAATGTCGCAACTCTGTTCAAAAAATGCCTCTCTTGCAAGGCATGAGGGGCATTCTTAATAAACCTTTATAAGGTTTGCAAAAATCAATTACCAGGGCTTAGTGAGTAACGACCCTTGGTAATTCCTTTGCTTGTCCAACCCAATCAACCACCATCTTAGCGCTTGGTGGGCGGCGAACGAGTTTCTTGGCTGCGTTCACTTCCAAAATCTTGGCGTGCAGATTTTCTGGTTTGCGGGTGGCAAGTTCCACAACGGTGTCAACGCCAGCTTCCTCAAGCAGATCAGAATATTCCTGACCGACTCCCTTGATACGATACAGATCGGCATGGTTTACCCATTCCAGGATCAGTTTGCGGTCGATGCCGGCTTTCTCAGCCAGTTCTTCACGACCCTTGGGACCAGCGCCGACTTTCAGCAGTTGAGCTACAGTGGTAATTCCAGCTTCAGTCAACTTCTTTGCAAATACAGGTCCAATTCCTTCAATATCCTCGATTTTTGGCATATGATTCTCCTTTGATAACCAATTAGTATTGTTGTTATTATAGCATAGCTCAATGTTAGCAATGTTTTTTCGTTTGACTGTAGTGGCAACATGATAATGTCCTAAAGTAGCAATTTAGAAATGTCCTAAAAG
>CAYSVX010000004.1:64602-71260 GCA_964434665.1 uncultured Anaerolineaceae bacterium | reverse complement strand
AGACCTTCGTGGTGGCCGGCTATGGCTGGTGCGGACGCGGTCTGGCGATGCGCGCGAGGGGAATGGGCGCGAATGTGATCGTGACAGAGATTGATCCCCTGGTGGCGCTGGAAGCTGTGATGGACGGCTTTCGTGTGATGCCGATGGCGGAAGCCGCACCGATCGGCGATATCTTCGTCACATTGACCGGTGACCTGAACGTGGTGGATAAACACCACTTTGAGGCGATGAAAGATGGCGCTTTGGTGGCTAATTCCGGTCATTTCAATGTCGAAATTAATATTCCCTCCCTCGAAGCAATGGCAGTTGAAAAGCGACTGGTGAGACCGTTCGTGGAGAGTTACAGGCTGAGTGATGGGCGCGTGATCAGCATCCTTGGCGAAGGTCGGCTAATCAACCTGGCTGCGGCTGAGGGTCACCCGGCATCGGTAATGGATATGTCCTTTGCCAACCAGGCGCTCGGCGCAGAGTATATGATCAAGCATGCCTCAAACCTCGAGAAAAGGGTTTACGATGTGCCTGAAGTAATCGACCGCGAGATTGCGCGCCTCAAGCTCCTGGCAATGGGTGTTAAGATTGACACGCTGACCGAGGAACAGGTAAAGTACCTGGGTTCCTGGGAAGAGGGGACATAGGATTTTTGTTTTGAATTGAAGAGGAGCTGATTTTTTTATCAGCTCCTTTTTTTTATTATCATGATTGAGATTGCAGGTAGGTCTGAAATCCATAATTCCATTTTTTGTAGGGCGGGATTGAGGGCACCATAAACGATATGGTAGACGAACGTGCTGTGCCCTCAATCCGCCGTCGAAAGAGTTTTATGGGTATGATGGCGGATTGGAAGCACATAAAGGTCTTTAAACGAAGATGTGTGCAGTGCTTCCAAGCTCGCCCTACGGGGTTTTTTTAAAATTTCGCTGAGTTAGAAAGGCAGATCGCCGCGCAAAGGAAGCTCGCGATGACGGATTCGATCGTGCCGGTCTCTAGACCGAGCACGATATCTGACCGTTTGGGTCTCCAGAAAAAGACTATGCAAATGCGAGTCGCAGTACCCTGCTTCGCGGTTATAGGCGTACCTCATCCACCGCAAGCGGTCCCCACCTGCCCTGACTTGTCAAGGGTTCCCCAATGGGGTAGGCAATAGCTCGGGATGACGGAATTGCAGGCAGATTACCATACCTACACTCAAGGGATTAATTTGTTGTAGGGCGGGATTGAGGGCACCATAAACGATATGGTAGACGAACGTGCTATGCCCTCAATCCGCCGTTGAAGGTGAACCAGGTGGGAAGGTTTGATTATTTCGAATGATCAATGGCGTAATGGCGGATTGTAAGCAAACCTAGCTCTCTAGATGATGATGTGTATGGAGCTTCCAATCGCGCCCTACGAGTGCTGTTTTGATTTCGTTGAAGATCAAGGCGGATCGCCGCGCAAAAGAAGCTTGCGATGACAAACAAAAAGAAGGTTTTGTGTTAAATATACGCGAAAAACACAAAACCTTCACTCTTTGGCTTCAATTAATAATCGTTGTTGTTCTCTTCTTCGTCCGAACTGCCTGAGATATCGAACGTGCCAGTCAGCGTTTCGCTGTTGGCAAGCGCGCGTACGGCATTCTCGATCTCTTTCATGATGTCCGGGTTCTGGACGAGGTAATTTTTGGAGGCTTCCCGTCCTTGCCCAAGGCGCTGATCTTTATAAGAATAGAAGGAGCCGCGCTTCTCAATGACTTCAAGGGAAGTGGCAAGGTCGAGGATGTCGCCGGACTTGGAAATACCTTCGTTGTACATGATGTCAAATTCAGCGGAACGGAAGGGGGCGGACACTTTGTTCTTCACCACGCGCACACGCACGCGGTTGCCCACGATTTCAGCACCGACTTTGATGGACTGAACACGGCGGACATCGAGCCGGACGGACGCGTAGAATTTCAGCGCCATGCCGCCGGTGGTTGTTTCGGGATTACCGAACATCACGCCAATCTTCAATCTGAGCTGATTGGTGAAGACCACCGCAGTCTTGGTCTGGTTGATTGCTCCCGAAAGCTTACGCAGTGCCTGGGACATCAAGCGTGCCTGGACGCCCATGGTCGGGTCGCCCATGTCGCCTTCAATTTCTGAGCGAGGCACAAGCGCAGCGACGGAGTCAATCACGACAAGGTCCACCGCGCCAGAGCGCACCAGCGTCTCAGCGATTTCGAGCGCTTGTTCGCCAGTGTCGGGCTGAGAAATCAGGAGTTCGTCGACCCTGACGCCGCATCTTGCAGCGTAGACCGGGTCCAGAGCGTGTTCCATGTCGATGTAAGCGGCGGTACCGCCACGCGCCTGGCATTCCGCGACGATATGCTGGCAAAGCGTGGTCTTACCAGAGGACTCAGGACCGAAAATTTCGGTGATGCGTGCTTTGGGGATGCCCCCAACGCCCAGCGCCATATCCAACGAAAGGGAGCCGGTGGGAATGGCTTCCACTTGCATTTGATGGGCTTCGCCGAGGCGCATGATGCTGCCCTCGCCGTATTTTTTGACAATATCGTGCAAGGCGCGGTCAAGTACGACCTTTTTTGCGTCTTCCATGTTTTGGTCAGCAGCTTGCTGATTGTTAGTAGTTGATGTTTTACGGGCAGCCATAGTTTCTCCCAGATCTAATTATTTGGATAGGTTAAATATAGCACACTTGTTCGAGGCGTCAAGGTTTTATCCTGCGACATTCCATGTAAAAGCGTTTGTCCTTGGCGTGATTCATCGAAAAAGTTTTTCTCGGCAGGGCACCATCGACGATGACCGACTTGAAAAAAGAATTCTTACTGATTGGTGGCAGGAAAAAGCCGATGTTGCCAGGCTTGCTACCCAACTCATCGACCGTTTCATCGCCGTGGACGTAATCGATCTTTGTGTCGGGATGACTTTTGAGAAAAAGGTCGAGGAATTGCTGCAGACTGCCGGCTGGCAAGTTGTGGATGGGTTGGTCGAGTTCCACCAGGATATAAGAATCGGTTTGGATCATGCCAAATCGCTGTGTCGTGGGGGTGGACTTGGCGACTTCCGCGATGAGAGCTGGCATATCGGCTTCAGAATGCAGCGTAAGCTGTTCCGAGAAAAATAGTCGCAGAGCTGTCTCGAAATCTTCACCCGGGTTGAAGAGTACGCGATGGATGGGCTCAAAACTGAGGGAAGGATCGTGCAGATTGACCAGTTCCACGAGCGCGTAACGGGCAGGATGGTCAGCGCCAGCATGGGGTTTTACTTCCTCCCAGATGGCTTTGGCTGTAGCGAGCGAGTGGTTTCCGTCACCCATGGCAAACAGTAAGGGGGCTTCGGCATCTGGCAGGCCGTACTTTTGGGTGTAGGCTGCAGGTTCGATGAGACTAGCCAGTCCTTCGATGATGCTGTCGATCAGGGCAGGATCTTCAACAAGTCGACCCGAAAGGTGACCGCTGCCAGCCATCAGTTCAAAATCGTAAGCAACCGGTAGGTCTTGTTTTTGCTTGAAAATCTCTGAAAGCACCACGCCCTCCGGATCATCGTAGAGGACAAGAATATGAGGAGATTCAAGCTGAGCATCCCGGCGGACATCCATTCGAGGCGGAAGGCGGTCGAGAATGGTGCCTTCAGTGGCGCGGATGAGGGTTTGGGAGCCTTTGTTGTAGTCGTAACTCTCAAGATCAAGCGCTACGACAAGCCCTGATTGGAATTTGTCCCCGACCTGGCGTTCAACGAAGACAAACCCTTTGTGGGGTTCCAAAATCCCGTTGTCCAGATAATCACGCATGGCTTGCTGGCTTTGAGAGATGCGGTCTTTTACGTCGGGGGCGTGCAGCCAGGCTTCCGGGAGGATCAGGTGAAAAGTTGAAGGAGCATCTCCCACGGTTTGGGCAACCTTTTCCCAATATTCCGGCTGCGAAGTGAATTGATCGCATGCAATGACTGCCCATTTATGAGGGTCAATACCCTCGACCGGCAGGAGAACTTCAGGCACATGAACACCAATTTTCTCTGCTTTTGACATAGGTAACGTCCTTTTCTATAGGTGAGTTGCCCCAATTGTATCAAAACAAAAAAGAAAAGGCGGAAAACAAACAGAGCCTGGTTTTCCAGGCTCTTTAGATGATGATTTTTGATGAGTTAAGCTTTTTTGGCAGGAAGATAGACAAAACCCACAGTTCCAGGACCAACGTGGGCTCCGATAACAGGGCTGATCAGACCGGTAAACTCATTGCGAACATGAAATCGCTGATGTGCCATGGATAATAATTCATCCCCGACCTGTGGGGCATTGGCTGTGACGATGCCAAGGTATTCGATGGTGCCCTGTGTACCCAGTTCAGCTTCTGCTACTTCGAACACACGCTCTGTGGCTTTCTTAAAAGTGCGAACTTTTTCGAATGGCTCGATCAGACCGTCTTTGAGCTCAAGAATCGGCTTCATCTTGAGTGCGGTACCGATCCAACGAGTGGCCCCACCGATGCGACCGCCTTTGTGAAGATATTCGAGTGTGTCTACAACGAACAGGGTACGCACACGCGTGCAAATGTCGTTAGCGAGATTGGTGCACTCAAGCAAGGTTGCGCCGCGCTGGGCAGCTTGAGCTGTTATCAGGGCTGCGATGGCAAGGGGCATGGAGCCTTGTTTGCTGTCGAGAACGGTGATGCGGTTTTTCGGGAAGAATTCTGCAGCCTGGATAGCGGACTGGTAGGTGCCAGAAAGTTTTTCGGAAATAACGATCGTCAGAATATCGAATCCCTGCTCGATGAGACGTGTGTAAGTCTGCGCGAACATTCCAACCGAAGGTTGCGAGGTGGTAGGCAAAGTTTCAGACTGGACCAGGCGCTCGTAAAACTGCGCGGGAGTGATTTCGATTCCATCCAGGTAGGATTTTCCATCCCAAATGAGATTTAGCGGGACGATCGTCAGGTTATGCTCGCGGGCAATGGCATTAGGGATTGCTGTAGTGCTATCAGTAACAACTGCTACTCTATGCATGATGAACCTCAATCTAAGTAAGTTAGTTGTAAAAACCCACATAAGTGAATTAAGTTTCGTAATTGCATAAATTGACCAAGAGCTTAGGTTTATCTACGCAGGAAGTTGTTTTGAAAGCAGCTCAGTTTGCGGTATGATAAGGCACTGAAAAAACAAAGAGTCACCTGGACAGGAATAAGCCATGTTTGAGAATTTGACTGACAAACTGACAGCCGTATTTGACAATCTTCGCCGGCGCGGGAAACTGACCGAGGAAGATGTTGAGAAGGCGATGCGCGAAGTGCGGCTGGCGCTGCTTGAGGCGGATGTTAATTATGCCGTCGTCAAGGCGTTCACCAATCGTGTAAAAGAACGCTCGATCGGGGCGGAAGTCTCAAAAGCGCTCAACCCTGCCCAAATGGTGATCAAAATTGTCAACGAAGAGCTCATCAAGACCCTGGGGCAACCCGCGCCGCTGAATTTACGGGGTGAAAAGCCGCATGTGCTGATGTTGGTGGGTCTGCAGGGCTCTGGTAAGACGACTGCCGCAGCTAAACTGGCAAAACAACTCCGATCCAGAGGTGAGAGGGTTATGCTGGTGGCGGCTGATATTTACCGTCCGGCAGCCATCAAGCAATTACAGACTCTTGGTGAGAAGATCGAAGTACCAGTGCACAGCGTGGATGGGGCTAAGCCGGTGCAGATTGCAAAAAGCGCCTTCGAGATGGCAAGGAAGGGCGGCTATTCCGTCGTAATTCTGGATACCGCTGGGCGTTCGCAATTGGATGACGCGCTGATGAATGAGCTGAAAGCTCTGAACGATGCTGTGCCTGTGAAGGAAATCCTTCTGGTTGTCGACTCGATGATCGGGCAGGAAGCGCTGAACGTCGCGAAAGGTTTCGTTGGCGTGATCCCTGTGAGCGGTTTGATCTTCACCAAAATTGATGGCGACGCGCGTGGCGGCGCTGCAATCTCGATTCGTGAAGTAACTGGCATTCCGATCAAGTTCCTGGGCACCGGCGAGGGTTTGGACGCGCTGGAAGTGTTTGATCCCACACGGATATCCTCAAGGATCCTGGGGATGGGAGACATGCTCGGCCTCATTGAGAAGGCGGAAGCCGCTTACTCCGGTCAGGTGGACGTCAAAGAAGCCGAACGATTGCTGACCGGGCAATTCACGCTGCAAGACTTTGCCAACCAACTGCGACAAATCAAGAAGATGGGTCCAATCTCGCAGGTGTTGGGGATGCTGCCTGGGCAGTTTGGCACGGTGGCAAAGTCGGTGGACCCGCATGAGGCTGAAGACCAACTGAAGACAGTGGAGGCGATCATCAACTCAATGACGCCGAAAGAACGGCAGGATCCGCGCGTTTTAAACGCGAGCCGGCGTCGTAGAATTGCGGCAGGCTGCGGCAAAGACGTGCAGGATGTAAACAAGTTGATGAAACAATTCCGGGACATACAGACTTTAATGAAAAAGTTCCAAAAAACCGGTGGACGTGGTAATATTAATAGGTTATTTGGTTAAACCTGAGCATAGGAGAAGGAAATGCCCCTTCAGCATTCTCTCAGCCTTTGACGGAGCCAGGAAGAAATAGATTATAGGTCAAGGAGTATTAGTAAAAAATGGTACGTATTCGTTTACGTCGGGTGGGCTCAGCTCACCAACCGCAGTATCGTGTGATCGTGGCAGACAAAGA